>NZ_JBAKFV010000003.1:0-232801 GCF_036889365.1 Caulobacter sp. CCNWLW153 | reverse complement strand
TTTTTTTCATACCCGGGTGGGGGGCCCCCGCCCGGTTTGTTGGGGGGGGGGGGGGGGGTCTCTAGCGGGGTGGTGGGGGGGGGGCCCCTGGCCGGCACAGCGCCCAGTCTCGCCCCCTCCACCGCTTCGCGGTCCCCCTCCCCCGTTTCACGGGGGAGGAGATAAGCAGGCGTCCTGCGGGGTGGTCCTTCCCCCTACTCCAGATCCCCCGGCCCGAACGCTTCGGGCAGCAGGCTCCAGAATGGCGTGCGCACGGTGGCCGCGCCGCCCTGCACCGAAACGATCTCGCAGGTCTTGGCGGCGAACTCGCCGATGCGCTGGCGGCAGGCGCCGCAGGGCTGGACCACGGCGTCGGAGCCGGCGGCGATGTAGACGCGCTCGATCCGGCGCCCGCCGGCGGTGATCATCGCCCCAATGGCGGTCTGCTCGGCGCAGGTGCCCGACGGATAGGCGGCGTTCTCGACATTGACGCCGAAGTGCACCCCACCCTGGTCGTCGACCACGGCGCTGGCGACGGTGAAGTTGGAATAGCGGGCGTAGGACCGCGCCAGATAGGCCGGCAGCCGCGCGGCGATGGCGGCCTCGTCGGAGCCTGGAATATCGGAAAAAGAACGTGCGGCGCTCATGCCATCCCTCGGGTCCCGGCAGGATCGCGCCGGGAACCGAGGCAATCAGTCGCGGGGCGGTTATGCAAGCGCAAACCGCACGCTGAAGGTCAGCTTTCGCCCGGAGCCAAGGCGACGATCGACAGGGCGTGGACAGGGCCGGCCATCTCCTCGCGCAGGGCCTGGAAAATCAGCCGCTGGCGGGCCACGCGCGGCTTGCCGGCAAAGGCCTGCGCCTCGATCGTCAGGTTGAAGTGGCTCTCCCCGCCTTCCCGGTGCCCGGCATGGCCGTTGTGGCGATCGCTGTCGTCGACCAACTCCAGCCGAGTCGGCGAAAAGGCGGCGGTGAGCTTGGCTTCGATGGTGTCCGCAACGGCGCCCATGGCGATCTCCGGCATGTCAATCCTTGAACGGAAATAGCCTGCGCTTACTCTAAGCGCCATGAGCCGCGCGTTCGAGTACCGCCCCAAGTTCTTCGACATCCGAGTCCGCCCGCCCAAGCCGGGCGAGGAGGAGGGTCCGCGCGCGGACGACGTCTACAAACTCAAGCCCGGCCAGAAGCGCTGCGAGCATCCCGACTGCCTGCGCCCCGCCGAGGCCAAGGCGCCCAAGAGCCGCGACCTGCCCGGCCAGTACTACAACTTCTGCCAGCAGCATGCGGCCGAGTACAACAAGAACTGGAACTTCTACGCCGGCATGAACGAGGGTCAGATTCGCGCCGAGCAGGAGCGCGAGAAGATGACCGGCGGACGGCCGACCTGGAGCATGAAGGCCGACGCCGGCTCGCGCGAGGCCGCCGCCGCCGCCGCTCGCGACGCCCGCAACATGGCCGACCCCTTCGGCCTGTTCCGCGCCCAGCAGCGCCGCGCGGAATCGGCCGCCTCGAGCCGCGCCCTGGGCAAGCTGGAACGCCAGGCCCTGGCCGACATGGACCTGGACGTCGACGCCGACGCCGCGGCCATCCGCACGCGCTACAAGGAACTGCTCAAGCGCTGCCACCCCGACATGAACGGCGGCGACCGCAGCGCCGAGCACAAGCTCCAGCGCGTGATCAAGGCCTACAAGACGCTGCAGAAGTCGGGACTGGCGAAGTAGGCGCCCCTTGAACGGCAAAACCCCCGCCGAGGCGGGGGTCCATAAATTCCATCGTCAGCGCCCTGCCCCGCCTTCGCGGGGATCGGGCGGCAGTACTCGTCCCTCAGCGGATGCGGATGCGAATCGGCACGTCGATGAACGAACCGGCGCGGCTCTTGCCGTCCGGGCCCAGCAGCTCGACCTGGATCTGCGAGGCCATCTGCAGGGCCGCGTCGCCGACGCCCAGGTCGGTGGGGCTTTCGGCCTGGACGCTGCAATCGGTCAGGCCGCCGTTGCTCTTGACCATGCAGCTGAGCAGGGCGACGGCTTCGCGCGGTTGCGCCACCTGGACCACGCGGGCCTGCGGCTCGGCTTGCAGGGCCGGAGCGGCGGTGGTGACGGCGGCGGCGAGAACGAACGAAGCGATCACTGTATCTTCCCTATGGTCTTGTCGGATGTCCCGTCAGGGCGTCCGCGTTTCATTTCGGGTCAGGCGGCGTTCGCCTGCTTGATCCGCTGCAACCCCTGGGCCGCCATGTCGGTCAGCGACCGCAGGCCAAGCTCGGCGAAGACGTCGAACGCCACGGCCAGGGCGGTGGCCGCGCGGTCCAGGCGCCCGTCGTCGCGGCCGGTGATCTCGACCCGGGCCTCGTAGAGACGGGCCAGGTTCATCTGGGCCACGGCCCAGCCGGCCGGGTCGCGCGCGCCCGGCTGCTCGGCCAGCTCGGACTTGAAGGCCATCTCGGCGGCGTCGAGCACGGCCAGGTCGGCGGTCAGCTCGGCGCAGCGCGCCAGGCTGAGGGCGCGGTTGTTGGCGACGGCGGCCCGCAGGGTCAGCGCCGGCTGCACTTTCACGATGTGGGTGGCGCGGTCGAAGCAGGTGACCGCCTGCTCGAAACAGCGCTCGGAGGTCGTCGCCTCGCCCATGGCCTGCAGGGTTTCGCCCAGCGATGCCTGGGCGCGTGCCCAGTCCAGCGGGCTGTGACCGGGATCCAGCGGCTCCAGGGCCTGGGTCGCGGCCTCGACGGCGTCGGCGATCAGCGACAGTTCGCCGTCGAAATCGCCCAGGCGCGCCAGGGCCTCGGCCCGCATCAGCTCGAGGCGCGACCAGGTCAGGGGTTCGAAGTCGGGGTCGAGGGCGGCCAGCGCCGTCCGGGATTCCGACAGGGCGACCTCGACCAGGGCGCGGTCCTTCAGGCGCACGGCGCAGGCCAGCAGCAGGTCGATGCGGGCGGCGCGCTGCTCGGCCAGTTGCAGGCGGGCGCCGCCGGACTTGGCGCCGCGCTCGCCGGCCAGGGTCGCCAGCGGCGCCTCGAAGGCCTGGGCCGCGGCCAGGGCGCGGTCGATGTCGTTGTCGGACAGGGCCATGCGGCCATCGACGGCGGCCAGCAGGCTCGCCGCCAGGGCGGCGTGCGGGCCGTGGGCCGTCTTGGCCAGGGAAAGCGTGGCGCCCGCGGCGGCGTGCAGGCCCTCGTCGCCGAACAGTTCGGCGCCCAGCATGGCCAGAACCGCCTGTTCGCAGCGGGCGGCGCAGACGAGGTCGGTCTTGCGTTCGGTATCTGCCAGCCTGGCGGCGGCCTCGGCCTGGGCCGCGCCCTTGCGCAGGGCCGCGGCGTCGCCGGTGCGACGGGCCACTTCGCGCCAGACCACGGCGGCCTCCAGCAGGCGCACCGCGCGGTCCTTGCAACCGATCCGGCCGGCGGCGACGTCGGCGGCGCGCGCTTCGTTGGTCAGCAGGCGCAGGTCCATCAGTTCCAGCAGCGCGGTGTCGCCGCCGGTCAGGCCTTCCCGATGCGCCGCGGCATGGGACATCCGTCCCTGGCCCTCGACGCCCAGAAGCCTCATCAGATCGCGCCCCACGAATTCGAACATCGCTCGCGTACTCCGCACCGGGATCGTCCCACCTCGGCACGGCCGGGATGGATTTAACGCGAGATCAGCAAAACCGGAGCCAACGCTCTTAACAAGGGGTTAACAGGTCTGAATCCGCCGTTAACCACGAATATTCAGATCACATTAACTTTGATCGCCGCCAGCCCCCCCAAATCGGCGATTTTGACCCATTTTGGCACGCTTTTTGCTTGATCGACGCACAACCGGTGGATGGTGCGATCGCACAATTTATAACGACGTTCATCAATCTGAAAATGACGTTAACTCTAAGATTTAGGAACTTGTTTACATTTCGTTCACGTTCGTGAACAGGCGGGATGGCGGATCAGCGCGCCAGGCGCTAGGAAACGGCCATGACCAGCCCCGCCGTGACCCTCTGGACCGCCGCCCTCTGCAAGCAGGATCCCGGCTATGGCGGCTGGGCGTTCGTACGGAAGCTGGACGGCGAATCGGGCGCGGCCTCGATCAAGGGCGCCGCCGGCGGCGAGCGCCGCACCACCCTGGCCAAGATGAGTCTGTCGGCCCTGATCGAGGCGCTGACCAGCCTGACGGACCTGCCGATCGATACGGCCGTGACCCTGCGCTTCGCCGATCCGGCCCTGGCCGGTGAACTGGTCAGCAGCGACGGCGCCTACGCCACGGCCGAGCCGGAAGCCTGGGCCGCCGCTCGCGCCCTGGTCGCCGCGCGTCCGGTGCTGAACCTGGTTCCGCTGGCGACCAGCGCGCCGCAGACCGGTTTCCTGGCCGCCTGGGCCGAGTTCGGCCTGGACACGTCCAAGAGCCGCGGCAGCTTCAAGGCCGCGATCCCCAAGCCGAACTTGATGAAGTTTCCGGGGTAAAGACCCTCCCCCTGAAGGGGGAGGTGTCGGCTAAGCCGACGGAGGGGGACGTGGCCTGTGAGCCAGCGGCCGCCTCGACGTCAGGAGGAACTCCCCCTCCGGCCCTTCGGGCCACCTCCCCCTTCAGGGAGAGGACCTGATTACCCCAACCCCTTCACCACCAGCGTCGCCGTCGCCGGGTTACAGGCGAACGGAATGTCGGCCAACGTCGCCAGTCGGATCAGCGCCTTGACGTCGACGTCGTGCGGCTGGGGCGAAAGCGGGTCGACGAAGAAGATCAGGATATCCAGCCGCCCTTCGGCGATCATCGCGCCCAGCTGCTGGTCGCCGCCCAGGGGACCGCTCTTCAGGCGGGTCAGCTGCAGCTGCGGCAGCGCCTCGAGCACCCGGCCGCCGGTGGTGCCGGTGCCGTAGAGGATGCTTTTCTCCAGGAACGCCGCGTTCGCCTTGGCCCAGGCCACGAGGTCGGCCTTCTTGTCGTCGTGGGCCACAAGGCCGATGGCGAGCTGGCGGGTCATGCGGGGACGGCTCCGGTTGCAAACGTTCCTCCCTATAGCGGCTGGCGAGGCCGCCGCCAGCCCGACTGCGCCCTTCCCTTTCTGCGCGCATTGCCGCTAGGATACATATTGAAACGATATCCCAAATAATGAGACCGCATCATAGGCGGTCCCTGGAGGAAGCCGCCGATGACCCTCGACCGCCGCGCCTTCGCCGCGGGCCTGACCGCCTTGCCCCTGCTCTCGGCCGCGCCGACGGCCCTGGCCGCCGCGCCCATCAGCAAGAATGGAGGCGCCCGTCCGGGCCCGTTCCTGCTGGGCGCCGACATCACCTGGATCCCGCAGGACGAGGCCGACGGCGCGCAGTTCTTCGCGAACGGCCGCCGGCAGGACATCCTGGCGATCCTTGACGGGGCCGGCTTCAACGCCATCAAGATCCGCGTCTTCGTCAATCCCGAGAACGGCTATTCGACCCAGCGCAAGACCGACCCGTGGGCAGGCCTGGCCCAGACCGTCGCCATGGCCAGGCGGATCAAGGCCGCCGGCATGCACCTGACGATCAGCTTCCACTACAGCGACACCTGGGCCGACCCGCAGAAGCAGGGCAAGCCCGCCGCCTGGAAGGACCTGCCGTTCGACGCCCTCGTGAAGGCGGTCGGCGACCACACCCGCCAGGTGCTGGGCGCGCTGGTCAAGGCCGGCGCCAGGCCCGACATGGTGGTGATCGGCAACGAGATCACCTTCGGCACGCTGTGGCCCGACGGCCGCGTGCCCCTGCCCGTCCCCACCGGCAACCCGGCCACCGACGCGGTGCACCTGAGCGTTCCCGACGCCGGCGGCTTCGACAAGCTGGCCAGGCTGCTGAGCGCGGGCCTCGACGCCTCGCGCGAGACGGTCCCGGGCGTCAAGACCAGCCTGCACAACCACCTGGGCCGCCACTGGACGATCGTCAGCCACTGGATGGACAGCCTGCTGGCGCGGGGCGTGCGCTTCGACGCCACCGGCTTCTCCTGCTACCAGCAGGCGGCCGAGGGCGACTGGGCCAACACCTTCGCGCGCTTCGGCGAGCGCTACCGCGACCACGGCTTCTACGTGGCCGAATATTCCAGCCGGAAGCGCTACGTGAACGACCTGGTGTTCGACGCGCCGGGCCAGCGCGGCTGGGGCACGTTCATCTGGGAGCCGACCCGCCACCAGGAGGCGATCTTCGACCAGGACGGCAAGAACGCCGGCGAGGGTCCGCGCCCCAACCTGCTGTCGCAGGGCGTCAACGCCGCCGAGGCCCCCGGCGCCCAGATCGCCGGCGCGCCCCCGCCCCATCCCGAAAAGACCGAACACGGCGGCCGCTACGACGCCAACGCCTTCATGGAGCTCTACCGCCAGATGGCGCGTGACTATGGGCTGAGGAAGGGGTGAGGCGGCCCACTTGACCTCGCACATTTTACACCCGTAACCTATCCACTCGGTCGAGTAGGGGGAGACTTGGGCGTGCGGCTATTGCTGGGGATGGCGCTGGCGGTCGCGCTGGCCATGGCGACGCCGGCCGAAGCGATGCTCGTCGGCGCCCCGCCGAGCCTGGAACAGGTGCTGACCCCGGCGGGCGTCGGCGAATATCGCCAGGCGAAAGCCGTGGCGCTGGTCCGACCCAAGGCCGTATGGAACCCGCCCTGCTGGCTCGCCTCCGTGCTGTCTTGGGGACCATGGGGGTCTGGACCGGAGGCATCCGGCGACTACTGCAGCAAGCGCGAACGCTCCCGTCGCTATCGCCTCGAAGTGATCGAGACGCTGAAAGGCGCCCCGCCTCGGACCCTGCCCGCCAGGTTCCGCTACGACTATCCGCTGGATCCCGACTTCATGCGGCGCGAGCGGCCCGACCTGTGGATCCACGCCCACGACCTCGACACCAAGCGGGCCGCGGGGCGCCACGCCGGCTTCCTGTTCCTGCACCGCGGCCGCATCAATGATCGCGAACTGGATGTCGAGGGCGTTTTCGACAGGCCGCGCGTCAGCGACGGAACCATCTCGCGCCCGATCCTCGATCCCTCGCTGGACTATCTCGTGTTCCTGAACGAGCGGGACGAGATCGATTATTGGGAGCCCGTGAGGCGTGGCGGCGGCGATAGCGACCTGCTGGTCCAGCGCCTGCGGAAACTGCGCGCCGGCGCCCGCGACGGGGACGTACGCCTGAGCGTCTCGCCGGCGGAGTTCTTCGGCCGCTTCTCGGACGCCGCGATCTACGAGGTTTCGGCCCCATCCTGCCGCCGCCCTCATCTGGTCGGCGGACACCGGATCGCGTCGATGGACCTGCCTATGGATCTCTTCGGCTCGGAGCTCCTTGGGCCCGCCCTGCCCTGCCGCCCCGGCGCCCCACCCCGCCGCTATCTGGCTCTGAAGGCCCTGCCGAGGGACTGGTCGCCGTTCGGGTGGGACTGGTACGGCGCCGACGCACGGATCCTGCCGATCACCAACGGCAAGGTGCGGCCCGGCGATCTCGTCAGCCAGCTACGGCTGGCGCCCGCCGACCCTATCCCGGTGGAGCAAGTGCTGGCCTGGCTCGGCAAGGGGATCAGCGACCAGGACCGGTGGATGGGCGTGCGCGAACAGGATGCGCCGCTGAGGGTCGACGCGGCCGGCCGCAGCCCATATCTGCACGGGCCAAGCCCCGTCCCGTGACGCCTGGAGACCATAGCGTGAGTGAAGTGGAGATCGACGGGCGCCTGCTGCAGCGCTGGCTGAAGAGCGACGCGGCCGATCCGGCGGTGCTGGGCGGCTGCGCGCTGGATGACGGCGAGTGCGACGAGCCCCTGCCGATCCTCGAGGTCGATCTGGCCCGTCAGGCGCTGGTCTGCGGCGGACCGAAGGGGCGCGTGCGGTTTCCGTTCGGACGGCTGCTCGACGGCCTGCTGGTGGCGCCGACGCCCGATCACCCCGCCGTCGCGGCGGTCAGGGCCGCCGTATCGCCCCAGGAGCGGGCCCACCAGAAGATGCGCGAGGAACTTGGGCCCGAATATTCCAGGCCCTTCGCCTCGGTCGCCGACCTGGAAGCCGTCCACGCCGCCGAAACGGCCCGCCGCGCCGGCATGCTGCCCGAGCGCGCCCTGCGGGGTCCGTGGGTGCGGGCGCTGAAGCGCAACGAGCTGCACCGCCAGGGCGCCCAGCTGGCCCAGTCGTGGCGCGAACTGGCCAACGCGTGCGGCGCGCCGTGGTCGGACATCGCCCTGCACCTGGCCTGGTTCCAGCGCCAGGGCGGACATCCCAACCGGGCGATCGAGACGGCGCGGGACTTCTGGCGCTCCAAGGCGGCCGCCTCCCAGACCGAGATCGCCATGCTGGCGACGGTGGAGGCGGCCGCCTGGATCGACCGCTTCGAGCGCAAGGGCGGCGCCCCGCCCGACCTGGTCGAGGCGCGCCGCGCGGCGGCCAAGGCCTACGCCATCTCGCCGACCGATCCGGAGATCCAGACCGTCTATCAGCGCCTGAAGGCGGCCGAGGCCGGTCCGGGCTAGCCGCGCTCCTTGGTCCGCTCGAAGCGCACCTTCGGGTAGCGCTCGGCGACATAGCCGATCTCCCAGGCGCTCTTGCCCAGGAACACCGGCTGGTCGTCGATGTCGCGGCCCATGGCCGACTTGTGCTTGTTCTCGAAATCCTCGACGTCGGCGCGCTCGCCGACCAGCCAGCGGGCCTCGGCATAGGGGCTGGCCTCGAAGATCACGTCCAGCTGGTATTCGTTGCTCAGGCGGTCGGCCATGACCTCGAACTGCAGCTGGCCCACGGCGCCGACGATGAAGTCGGACCCGATCATCGGTCGGAACAGCTGGGTGACCCCCTCCTCGGCCAGGCCTTCCAGCGCCTTCTTCAGGTGCTTGGCCTTCAGCGGATCCTTCACGCGCACGCGGCGCAGGATTTCCGGGGCGAAGTTGGGCAGGCCGGCGAAGCGCAGGCTGCCGGTCTCCGACAGGCTGTCGCCCACCCGCAGGACGCCGTGGTTGGGAATGCCGATCACGTCGCCGGCGAAGGCGTCTTCGGCCAGTTCGCGGTCGCTGGCGAAGAACATGATCGGCGCATTGACGCTCATGGCCTTGCCGGTGTTCTGGGCCTTCAGCTTCATGCCGCGGGTGAAGCGGCCGCTGGTCAGGCGCAGGAAGGCGATCCGGTCGCGGTGATTGGGGTCCATGTTGGCCTGGACCTTGAAGACGAAGCCCGAGACCTCGTTGTCGCCCGGGGCGACGTGGGTCTCGGCCCCGGCCTTGCTGGCCTTGGCAGGCTTGGGCGCGGGCGCATAGGCGCCGATGCCGGCCAGCAGCTGGTCGACGCCGAAGTGGCGCAAGGCCGAGCCGAAGAACACCGGCGTCATGTGGCCTTCGAGGAAGCTCTGCACATCGAACGGCTTGCCGGCCTCGGTGACCAGCATGGCGTTGTCCTCGAGCTCCGAGCGCTCATCGGGGTCGAGGTACTGGACGATGGCGTTGCCGTTGAAGGCGACGGGGTCGGGGTGACCCTCCTCGTCGGTCGAGCTCTTCTTGGCGTAGGGGATGAACTGCTGGCTGCGCAGGTCCAGCATGCCCTTGAAGCGACCGCCCGAACCGGCCGGCCAGAACAGCGGCGCCGGATCCAGGGCCAGCTTGGACGAGACCTCGTCGAGCAGCTCGAACGGGTCCTGGGCCTCGCGGTCCATCTTGTTGATGAAGGTGATGATCGGGATGTCGCGCAGGCGGCACACCTCGAACAGCTTCAGGGTCTGGGGCTCGATGCCCTTGGCGGCGTCCAGCACCATGACGGCCGCGTCGGCGGCGGTCAGGGTGCGGTAGGTGTCTTCCGAGAAGTCTTCGTGGCCCGGGGTGTCGAGCAGGTTGAACATCAGGCCGTCGTGGTCGAACGTCATCACCGAGGCCGACACCGAGATCCCACGCTCGCGCTCGATCTTCATCCAGTCCGACTGGGTGCGGCGCGTCTGGCCGCGCGCGCGCACGGCGCCGGCCGCGCGGATCGCCCCGCCGGCCAGCAGCAGGTTTTCCGTCAGCGTCGTCTTGCCGGCGTCGGGGTGGCTGATGATGGCGAAGGTGCGCCGACGGGCGGCTTCAGCGGCGGGAGAGGTGCTCATCCCGCGCAACTACCCGCCCGGCGCGTCCTTGTCACCTTCCCCCGAGGCCGCGGCGGCCGTGGAGGGCTTCAGCGCCTCGCCGTCGACCTTGCCCTCGAGCGTCGACAGCAGCTGCGCCGCGCGCCTGGCCTGAGGCCCGCCGTGCGGATTGCCGGCCACCGGCTCCAGCAGCTCGCGCGCCAGTTCGTACTGCTTGGCGCGGATGAACAGGCGGGCGGCGTTGGTGCGAATGGCCGGGTTCTGCGGCGCGATCGTCGCCGCCCGGAAGACGACGTTGAGGGTGTTCTGCGACGGCTCGCGGTCCATCGACTTGGTCTCGGCATAGCCGTAGAGCGTCAGGTAGTTGTCGTCGTCGATCTTGTGGGCGCGGCCGAGATAGGTCGCGGCATCGGCATAGACGGCCTTGGCCTTGTCGCGGTCGGCCGGGGTGCGAGCCATTCGCCGGGCGGTCTCCAGCCGGCTGTAGGCCATGACCTGCAGGGCTTCCAGGTCGTCGGGACGTTCGTCCAGCAAGGTCTTGAGGATCGCTTCGCCCTTGGCGCGGTCGCCTAGATCGATTTCGGCCCGGGCCAGGGCCAGCCGGCTGTAGAACTCGCCCGGCCGCTTGGCCGCGGTCTCCTGGAACCTGGCCAGCAGGGCCGGCGCCTCGGCCTTGGCCACGCCGCTCTTCAGGCGCTGGATTTCCAGGATCAGGTCGTCGGCGCCGGCCGGCAGGCGCGTGAAGGCGATCTGCGGCTTGGGCGGCTCGCGCGGGATGTCGAGCACCGGCAGCGACTTCATGTAGCCGCGCAGCGCCTTCTCCAGGGCCGCCGAGTCCTGGCCGTAGAGCTTGGTCCAGCTGGCCATCGGATCCTGATGGTCGCGCACCA
This sequence comes from Caulobacter sp. CCNWLW153, assembly GCF_036889365.1. Taxonomy (NCBI): domain Bacteria; kingdom Pseudomonadati; phylum Pseudomonadota; class Alphaproteobacteria; order Caulobacterales; family Caulobacteraceae; genus Caulobacter; species Caulobacter sp. CCNWLW153. Next base: position 221,923 of record NZ_JBAKFV010000003.1, on the reverse strand, counting down.
GCTCCAGATAGTCCTGCAACTTCCCGCGGCGCTCGCGGTCGGTCCAGATGTAGTGGGTCAGGAGCCAGGACTGGGCGTAGAAGGTGAGGGCGTCGTCGCGGTCGAACTGGGTGGCGCGCTTGGACAGGATGTCCGACATCGGCAGCCACTTGTCGTCCAGCAGCGAACGGGCCCGCCCGCGGCTGAAGTCGCCGATCCGCGCCCGCTTCATCTGCAGGTCGATGGTCTTGTAGTACTCGGCCAGCCCCTCGACCATCCAACCCGGATAGGCGTCGGGAAAGTACTGCATCATGAAGTGGTGCGTGTACTCATGCAGCACCGTGTCGTCGCCGTTGTTGCGATCGTACTGGTTGCTGTCGTCGCGGATGGCCAGGACGAAGATGTCCTCGATGCTCGTCATGTAGAGGCCCTGCAGGCGCTCGTCGGCGTTCGGGATCACACGGCGCAGCTCGCGCGAACTGGACAGCAGATAGAGCGGCAGCTTGCGCGGGGTCTCGGCGTCGGTCTTGCCGTGCAGCCGCCGCAGGATGGCGTCGAAGTCCTCGAGCATCGTCACGTAGCGGCGGACCAGGGCCTCGCTGCGGTCGGAATAGACGATGAAGTGCTCGCTCTCGCCACGGATCCAGCGGCCGGTCGCGTCGGCCTGTACGACGGGCGGCACGGGCGGCGCGCCCGCGCCCTGCCCCCAGGCCGGGGCCCAGACCCCCAAGGCCGCCGCCATGACCAGACCGACCCCAAAAGCCCGCGACACCACGCTCGCCCCCTTACGCAATTTAACGTTGAGCCTTGCCGTACATCGCCGTGCGGGGCAAGGCCAAGCTTCTGGCGGCCGCCTTGGCTTCCAGCTCTTTGAGGAACGACGGCGCGGCAAATTGCTCCGGCGTCCGACGAACAGGCGTTCGAAAAGACCCTATTCAACTTGGGGAATTGGAGTCATGCTTCCCTTGTCGCCGACGTTCGGCCCCCGAGAGCCGTCGGGGCGACGGAGGAAACGACATGGCCCTGGCCGAAGACCCTCGCGATCACATCCGTCGTCGCCCCCTGGGGCAGAGCGCGCTCTGCCTGGGCACGGTGCTGGCCGGATTGGTGGTGATAGCCCTCGTCCTGAACATCGTGGCCGGCCTGCTGATGTAGCGGGCCGCCGGCGACGTCAGGCCGCCAGCCGACGCCAGACTTGGCGATCGGCCTCGAGATTGGTCAGTTGGCCGGCCTTCTGACGCTGATGCAGCGCGCCCATGACCTCCAGGCCGATCTGGGCGTAGCGCACCTGCACCTGCTCGATCAGGCAGCCGCGCGCCGGCGCGACGAACAGCGCCGCGTTGATCTCAGGCGCCTTGGCGATGATCAGGGCCGCCAGGCGCTTGGCTTTCTCCAACTGCTTGTGGTGCAGCAGCGGCTCCTCGGCATAGAGCTCCTTGCCCAGCTCGGCGACGAAGTTCAGCGACAGGGCCGCGAAACGGTCGCGCGTCATCGGCGGCGACAGTTCGGCGGCGTCCAGGCTGAGCACGACGTCGTTCATCAAAAAGAGCATGGGCGGATGACGGGGGCTGCTTCAGAGACCTGCGACATCCTGCCGCGCTCTACTTTCGGTCTGGTTTAGCGGCAGGGTTAATGCTGTGGATCGTTGCAATAACGCCGTGCGGCCTGTCGCCTCGCCGCGCCTTCAGCCCTCGACCGCCTCGGTCAGGAAATGGCGCCCCTCGCGATCCTCGATCTCGACCACCCAGACGTCGGGATCGATGCGGGCGGCGCGCTCGGCATAGGCGTCGAGATCCGGCTCGAAGTCCGACTTGGTGGGCTGCATCCACACCCGCTCGCCGTCGCCGCGCGTGGCCTCGCTATAGAGCCGCACGGTTCCGGCCCTGCGGTCGACCACCTTGACCAGCACCGCGCCCGCCCGGGCGTCGCCCTTGCGCACGACCATGGCGAAGGCCCCGCCCAGCTCGGCGCGGCGGATCAGCGCGCCCACCCAAAGATCCGTCGAAAGAAGCATCGCTAACCGAACCGCAACCAGGAGCGGCTAAGGTCCGCTCGAACATCCTCTCTCGCAGAATACGAGAAAATGGCCACCCTGAAGACCTCCGCCCCGCGAAAGCGGCGCCTGGCGGCGACGCTCGTCGCCACAGCCGTGTTCGGCGCGGCCCAGACGGCGACGGCCACCCCCTCCGACGTTTTCTACGAACGCAGCCTGATGAGCGCCGCCGGCGCGCGCTGCGGCCTGTTCACCCCCTCCTTATCGGGCGCCCTCGACGCCGGCCGGGCCCAGGCCCGGGGCGCGGCCCTTCGCGCCGGCGCCAGCGTCGAGCAGCTCGACGGCGTGCAGCAGCGCGCCCACGCCAAGGCCGCCACCGTGCCCTGCGGCTCCAAGGACCTGACCACCGCCGCGGGCCGCGTGCGCAAGGCCTTCGAGGGCTACGCCCTGCTGCAGCGGATGAACTATCCAGGCGACCGAGCCAGCTGGCAGGCCGACCGCGCCAGCTCCGCGACCATTCCGTTCTGGCGGCTGTCGCAGACGGCGAGCTTCGGCGGCGACCGGCTGCTGTTCGGCCTGGCCGGCCGCAACACCGAACTGCTGGCCGTGGCGAACTTCGCCGATGGGGCGCGCCCCTACGCCGCACGGCTGGTCATGCGCGATCCGGCCCGCACCCAAGGGCCCTATCTGAAGGCCCGCAACGGCGGGGGGCTGGCCGACAACGCCGCCCCGCGCGCCGCCAGCCGGGTGTTCGGGGCCGAGACCCGCGACGCGGCCCCCGCCCCCACCCTGCTGCCGACCGGCGCCAAGACCGGCATGGGCTTCCGCTTCCCCCGCGAGGCCGGCGACGCGATCGCCCGCCTCGACCCGCGCGAGGCCATGACGGTGGAGTTCGTCTTCCAGGGCCGCGACGGCCGCGAGACCGTGCGCCGGGCCTATGTCGAGGTCGGCGACTTCGCCGCCGGCCGGGCCTTCCTGCGAGTCAGCTGACAGATTTGGCGCCGGGCCGTTTGGCGCCTCGGCGGCCCAGGCCCATATTCAATCGATGACACGCATCCGCGTCATCGACCTCGAGACCGCCGGCAATGGACCGCAGGACGTCTGTGAGATCGGCTGGCAGGACGTCGTCCAGGACCCCGGCGGCCTCTGGCGCGTCGACGACGACCGCGGCGCCCTGCTGGTCAATCCCGGGCGCCCGATCTCGCCGGAAACCATGGCCGTTCACCACATCCTCGACGCCGAGGTGACCGGCGCGCCGTTCTGGAAGGACGCCGCGCCCGGCGTGTTGAAACCGGAAGGCGGCGTCGCGGCGCTGGCGGCGCATCGGGCCTCGTTCGAGCAGCGCTACTGCACGCCGACCCTGGCCGGCGGGGCGGCCTGGATCTGCACGTGGAAATGCGCCCTGCGCCTGTGGCCGCAGCTGACCAGCTTCTCCAACCAGATGCTTCGCTACCAGCGGATGCCGCAGGGCCTGGTCCACGCGCTGGGCCTGCCGGCGCACCGCGCCCTGCCCGACGCCTATGTCACCGCCCACCACCTGCGCGACATGCTTGGCGAGGCCTCGCTGGAGCAGCTGCTGGCCTGGAGCGCCGAGCCGGGCCTGCTGCCCCGCGCGCCCAAGGGCCCCGAGCGCGGCAAGGCCTGGCCCCTGGTCGGCGACGAGGCGCTGCGCCTCCTGGCGCAGGACCGCGATCCCGACGTGCGCTTCAGCGCCGAGACCGAATTGCGGCGACGGGGGGATGTGGCGCCGGCGCAGGCGGCGGAACCGGCGCAGCGGACGTTGCTCTAGGGTGGGCCCAGCCGAGGCGAAGAGCCTTTCCCACTTCCCTCCCCCTTGATGGGGGAAGGGAGAGAGAGCAAACCGCCCCCTACTTCCCCGCGTCGGACGGGGCCATGCACTCGACCGGCTTGGCGCTGGCGACGTCTTCGCCGTCCTTGAGCGGCGCGACCATCCCTTCGGTCATGCCCTTGGTCCACCATTGCAGGCCCTCGCCCACATAGCGCGCGCCGCTGGCCGACATGGCCACGGTCAGGGTGCGGGTCTTGTCGCCGTATTCGACGACGGCGGTCTTGTCGTCGGGATAGGTCGCCTTCAGCACGCTGCCGTCGGCGCAGGCATAGACGATCTGCTTGGGCTCGGCGGCGGCGGGCGCTGCGGGCGGCGCCGGGCTCTGGGCCAGGTTGTCAGGCGTCGGCGCGGGCTTGGGCGCCTCGGTCTTCTTCTCGCAGGCGGCCAGGGCCAGGACGGCCAGGCCGGCGACGAACAACGGACGGATCATTGGCGAGCTCCCCGAAAAGCAAAGGTTCGAAGAGCCTATAACGTCGGCTGGCCGACGTCGTTGCCGATCATTCCCCGTCGCGCTCGGTCTTCAGGCGCGCGCTCTCGACCTTCAGCGGCCGGGAGACCGGGCAGACCTCCTGCACGAACTCGGTCAGCGTATTGACCAGGCTGTCGCGCACCAGGCTGTAGTGCACGAACTGGCCGCGCTTGTCGCTGCTGACCAGGCCCGCCGCCTCCAGGATCGACAGGTGCTGCGATACCGCCGGCTTGGAGATCTCGAAACGCGAGGCGATCTCGCCCGCCGTCAGGTCGGCATGGGCCAGATAGGCCAGGATCTTGCGCCGGACCGTCGACGACAGGGCTTCGAACACGCGTTGCATGGGCCGTATTTAAGCTGTTCGCTAACCGCTTGCAAATTAGCGATGAGGTATTTAAGGAATAACTTATCAACAAAGGGGCCCGTCATGCGGCGTTTCGAAACTCATCCCGGCCGGATCATCAGCGCCCTGTTCGTTGGCGGCCTGGTAGGCGCGATGCTCACCAGCGCGGCCGTGGCCTTGATCGGCGCCATCCCAATCCTGGCCGAGGGCCAGTTCTCCGCCATCGGCCTGGCCTTGGGTTTCGGACTGATGATCGCACCGTGCAGCCTCGTGATCTGGATGGTGGGGCTTCTCGCCGTCGGCGGACCGTTCTGGGCGGTGTTGCACTTTCTCGAGGTCCGTTCGCCTCTGGCCGGAACCGCTCTCGGCGCGACGCTGACCTTCGCCGCCGTGGCCGCTCTGTCGCTGTACGTGACAGGGGTCGATGGGCGTTCCTCGTCCTTGCCCTGGCTCATCGCCGCCGGCATGGCGGCCATCGGCGCCGTGGTGGGCAGGCTCGTGGCGCGCGCCGCCTATGAAGGCGCGCGATGAGGCGCATCCTCACAGTCGCCGCCCTGTTGTTCACTTCGGCCTGCGTCCCCGTCGAGCAGCCCGCCAGGCCTCGAACGGTCGCCGCGATCGAAGTCCCGCTGAAGAGCCGGCAGGACCACGACGACCTCGTGGCCATGCTCCACCGTCATGCGGCCGCCGACGGGCAGGACGGCATACATGTCGATGATGCGACCAGAGCATGGGTCGACTTCCTGCCCCACACCGAAGCCATTGCACCGGAGGATCGGGGCACGATCTTTGTCGGCGTCTGGCGCGGTTCGAACGACGACATGCAGGAGATCGGTGTCAGCGACCTGTTTCATCCCGGTCGCGCCTGGCTGACTTTCGCCCGCGGCGAACCGGCCGAGCGCTCGACCCGCCTGCGCGAGGGATTGCTGGCCGAAATTCGCGTTCGCTGGCCCGAGGCCAAGACCCTTCCCGTCATGGAGGGCGTGATCCCGCCGCCCGAACGCCTCGAGGTCGGGGACCGCGCCTATCGGATCATCCCGTCCAGGGCCGCCAACTAGGGGCGGTGAACACCAAGGATCACCCCCCCGCCCCGATCGCCTTCCACACGGCAAGCGCCTGGCTCATCTCGCGCACGTCGTGGACGCGCACGGCCTCCACGCCACAGGCCGCGCCGTGCAGGTGGACGGCCAGCGAGCCGCCCAGGCGGTCGCGGGCGTCCTGGGCGCGCGGATCGATGGCGGCGATGAAGCGCTTGCGGCTGGCCCCCAGCAGCACGCGGTAACCCAGGGCGTTGAAGCGCGGCAAAGCAGCTAGCAGGGCCAGGTTGTGCTCCAGCGTCTTGCCAAAGCCGATGCCGGGATCGAGCCAGATCTTCTCGCGCTCGACCCCGGCGGCCATGGCGGTCAGCGCCCGGGCCAGCAGGAAGGCCTCGACCTCGGCCACGACGTCGTCGTAGCGCGGCTCGTCCTGCATGGTGCCCGGCTCGCCGCGCATGTGCATGAGGATGACCTCGCAGCCCAGCTCGGCGGCGACCTCGGGGGCGTCGGGCGCGAAGCGCAGGGCCGCGACGTCGTTCCAGATGTCGGCCCCGGCCGCGACGGCGGCGCGGGCCACGCCCGGCTTCATGGTGTCGATCGAGATGGTGACGTCGCTCTCGGCGCGGATGGCGCGGATCAGCGGGACGACCCGAGCGATCTCGTCGGCCTCGGAGACCGGATCGGAGCCCGGGCGAGTGCTCTCGCCGCCGATGTCGAGAATGGTCGCGCCGTCGTCGATCAGCCGGCGGGCGTGGGACAGGGCGGCGGCGGGATCGAAGAACCGGCCGCCGTCCGAGAAGCTGTCGGGCGTGACGTTGACCACGCCCATGACGCTTGGAACGGCATGCATCATGGGGGCGGGTTTACCCCCGTGATCCCCGGCCGTCACCAGCCGATGAACTTGGTGAAGTCGTCGATCATCGAGGTCCAGACGCCGAAGTCGTCATCCAGGACGTCGGTGGTGCGGCCGGCGTTCAGGTTGACGTCGTACTGGACGTAGGGGTCGCCGTCGTCGTCGATATAGGCCTTCAGGTAGCGGTTATCGCGGTTCCACTCGTTGATCTTGCCGGCCGAGAGCGGCGTCTTCAGATCGAAACCGGCCGAGAACTGGATCGCCTTGCAGCGCGGCTTGGCCGTGCAGTCGTAGAAGTAGATGTCGAAGTTGACCCCATTGGCGGCGCTCTTGACCTGCGGGTCGCCGGTCTTGTCGGTCAGCAGCTCGGCCTTGTAGCCGGCGTCCTGCAGCCACTTGACCACCTCGGGGCCGGTCATGCCGTCGGCATGGATCGGCTTGGGCGCAGCCAGAGCGACGGCTGGCGACAGCATCACGGCGGCGGCCAGGAGGCCCGGAATCGACGTCTTCATCGATCTTCCCTTTCGTTCAACTTCGAAGGGAAGCTCTACCGGCCTTCGCCGAGGAAGGCCAGGACGACGGCGTTGAACCGCTCGGTGCGCTCCAGGTGCAGCAGGTGGCCGGCGTCGAAGGCCTCGACCCGGGCGTTCTTCATCGTCGGCGCCAGGGCCTGGGCGCGAGCCAGGACATGGCCAAAGCGCGGCTTGTCCTCGGGCCTGGCGTAGCCCTTGCCCGGCGCGGTGCCATCACGCTCCCCGGCCAGGATCAGCACCGGGACCGACACCTTGGGCAGGTCATGCAGATAGGGCTGGTCGCGGATGGCGACGGCGCTGGCGGCGAAGCTGCGGGCGTAGCGCGGCCACTCGCCCGAGCGCTTGAGGCCCTCGCGCAGCTCGACATACGGCGCCATGGCCTCGCGCGGCAGGGTCAGGCCATAGCTGGTCATCAGCTCGTTCAGATAGGCCTCCGGCCCCTTGGCCTCGTCGTCGGCCACGAGCTTCTCCAGCGGCGTGGACGGCGTATAGAGGCGGTAGTCCTCCAGCCCGACGGGGCCGTACATCACCAGGCGCCCGGTGCGGTCCGGATGGGCCAGGGCCCAGCGCACGCCCACATGGTTGCCCATCGAGTGGGCGATGACCTCGACCTTGCCGATCTTCAGGTGGTCCAGCAGGGCGGCGGTGTCCTGCACCATACGGTCGAAGCGGACGGGAACGTCGTCGAGCTTGGACGACTTGCCGAACTGGATCTGGTCGGGCGCCACGACCCGATAGCCGGCGGCGCTCAGCGCCGCGATCGTCGGCGCCCAGTAGCCGGCGGGGAAATTGCGGCCGTGCAGCAGCAGCACGGTGCGGCCGTTGGCGGGGCCGGTCGGGGGCACGTCCATATAGGCCATGCGCACCGCGTGGCCGCCGTGCTCCAGCGGCAGGAAGGCCACGGGATACGGATAGGCGTAGTTCTCCAGCGCGATACCGACGGCGGCGGGCTCGGCCGCCCGAACGGGGTCAGGCGCGACGATCGGAAGCGACAGCGCCAGAACGGCGGCGACGAGAGCGGTCTTCATGAGGCCTCCTAACGCGCAAAACAAAAGCCGGACCCGAGAACGGATCCGGCTTTCGCATTATTCGAGTAGGTGATCGACCTTTAGGCCGTGACGCCCGAGGGCGAGACCGGAACCGAGGCGACCGGGCCGGTCGGCTTCTTTTCTTCCGGCTCGTCGCGCTTGGGGGCGACGCCCTTGGTCACGCCGATGATCTCCTCGCCGCTGAGGGTCTCGAACTCCAGCAGGGCTTTCGCCACCGAGTGCAGGTCTTCCAGCTTCTCGGTCAGGATCCGGCGGGCGTCGTCCTCGCCGCCCTTCACCAGGCGACGGACCTCGGCGTCGATCTTGACCATGGTGTCGGGCGAGACGTTCTGGGTGCGCGCCACGGAGTGACCCAGGAACACCTCTTCCTGGTTGTCGCCGTAGGCCACGGTGCCCAGGTCGTCGGAGAAGCCCCAGCGGGTGACCATGTTGCGGGCCAGGTTGGTGGCCGCGCTGATGTCGCTCGACGCGCCCGAGGTGATCTTCTCCTTGCCGAAGATCAGCTCTTCCGCCACGCGGCCGGCCATCATGATGGCCAGACGCGAGGTCATCATGTCGTAGCTCATCGAGTAGCGGTCGCCTTCCGGCAGTTGCATGACCATGCCGAGCGCGCGGCCGCGCGGCACGATGGTGGCCTTGTGGACCGGGTCGGCGACCGGGACGTTCAGGGCCACCAGGGCGTGGCCGCCCTCGTGATAGGCCGTCAGCTTCTTCTCGTCCTCGCTCATGGCCATAGAGCGGCGCTCGGCGCCCATCATGACCTTGTCCTTGGCGTACTCGAAGTCGTGCATGGTGACCATGCGACGGTTCTTGCGCGCGGCGGTCAGGGCCGCCTCGTTGACGAGGTTGGCCAGGTCCGCGCCTGAGAAGCCGGGGGTGCCGCGAGCCAGGGTCTTGACCTCGACGTCGGCGGCCAGCGGCACGTTCTTCATGTGCACGCGCAGGATCTTCTCGCGGCCCGCGACGTCGGGGTTGGGAACCACGACCTGACGGTCGAAGCGGCCCGGACGCAGCAGGGCGGGGTCCAGAACGTCGGGACGGTTGGTGGCGGCGATCAGGATGATGCCTTCGTTGGCCTCGAAGCCATCCATCTCGACCAGAAGTTGGTTGAGGGTCTGCTCGCGCTCGTCGTTGCCGCCGCCCAGGCCGGCGCCGCGGTGGCGACCAACGGCGTCGATTTCGTCGATGAAGATGATGCAGGGCGCGTTCTTCTTGGCCTGCTCGAACATGTCGCGCACGCGGCTGGCGCCGACGCCGACGAACATCTCGACGAAGTCAGAACCCGAGATGGTGAAGAACGGCACGCCCGCCTCGCCCGCCACGGCGCGGGCGATCAGGGTCTTACCGGTGCCGGGAGGGCCGACCAGCAGGGCGCCCTTCGGAATCTTGCCGCCCAGGCGCTGGAACTTGGCCGGGTCCTTCAGGAAGTCGACGACTTCCTGCAGCTCTTCCTTGGCCTCGTCCACGCCGGCGACGTCGTCGAACAGCACGCGGTTCTTGTTCTCGGTCAGCAGGCGGGCCTTGGACTTGCCGAAGCCCATCGCGCCCTTCGTGCCGCCCTGCATCTGGCGCATGAAGAAGATCCACACGCCGATCAGCAGCAGGATCGGCAGCATGTTCAGGAACAGGTTGACCAGGCTGAAGCGGCCGCCGTCCTGGATCTTGATCTCGGCGTTGCGCGCCTCCAGGCGCTTGATCAGGTCTTCGCTGTTGGGCGGGGCGTTGACGGTGTAGGTCGTCTTGCCGTCGGGCGAGGCGATCTTGACCTGCTGCCCATTGATCTCGGCGGACTTCACCTGCCCGGCGTCGATGTTCTTGAGCAGCTGCGAATAGCTGACCTCGCCGGCGCGCCCGGTCGGACCGCCGCGCTGCAAGACGCTGTAGGCCATGATGAGGACGAAAACGACCCCAAGCCAGATGGCGACATTCCTCAGATTCATACGCGTCGTCTTCCCAAAGATAGCGCTCGTCGACCCAAGATAGGACGGCGGACGGCTTTTCGCCACGCGCGCGATGTCATGTAGCGGGTTCTTGATCGATCAGGCCGGTTGCGGCCTCGAACCTTTCCCGGATCAGCACGCGCGCGCCGATTGTCCCGGCCCCTGCAAGGATCGGGCTAGAAACCCTTCCGGCGGCGTCGACGACGGCCGGAAGCACCGGCCGGACGGCGGCGGGAAACCCTTTCAGGGCCTGGCTTTCGTCCGCCGGCAGACGGCTCGCCAGACCGCCTAGCGGGCAGATGGCGGTCGGTCCGGCATGCGTCGTGATTTCGTACCGGCCGTCCCAGACGCCGGTCTCGCCGGCGGCCAGGACCAGCGGCGAAAGGCCGCTGCGGCCGCCCTCCCCCGCCTCGCGTGCGAACAGCGCGCCGGCCTCGTCGGCCACGATCCGGGCCCCGGCCAGGGTGGCGACGAAGGTTTCGCCCGACCGGAGCCGCGCGACCAGGCGCTCCAGGCGCTCGCCGCGCGGCGGCGTGGCGGTGCCGGCCGCGCACAGGCAGGCGGCGGCGACCTGGGCGGCGGAGGCCTCGCGCGGCAGGCGCAGGGCGTGCTCACCCTCGATCGCCGCGGGTGGGGTCGGATCCGGTGAAAGCGGCGGGATGATCGGGTCCTCCCCGGCCAAGGCGGCGCGAGCGCGGGCGCGGGCGAAGCGCGCGTCGGCGTTGGCCGGATCCTCCAGCCAGGTCTCGCCCCGTTCGGAAAGCCAGTCGCGCAGGGCCTGGCGCCGAGCCTCCAGCAGCGGTCGCAGGACGAAGACGCCGCGCCCTTCCGGCCAGGCCGGCGACGGGGCCCATTCCCGGGGATCGGAGGTGGTCGAGCCCTCGGCCCGCATCCGCGCGGCCTCCAGGCGATCGTCGGCGGTGTGGCCCAGCAGCAGAACATGGGCGCCGGCCTCTCGGGCCGCATTGGCCAGCAGGGCGTGGCGGGCGGCGCGGGCGGCGGCCTGCACGCCCGCCTGCGGCTTGTCGCCGATCCAGTGCAGCGAGCGGGCTTCAGCGCCAAGCGCCCGGGCCTTGGCCAGGGCGTCGGCGGTCCAGCCGGCGCTGGCGGGGTTGAGGCCGTGGTCGACGCTCAGGGCCAGGACCGGCCGCCCGCGGGACGCGGCCCAGTCCAGGGTCAGGCGCAGCAGGGCCAGGCTGTCGCCGCCGCCGGAAAAGCCGACGGCCAGGGGCGTGGTCGCCCCTGGCCGCAGTCGCCGTTTCAGGACGGCGCGAAAGCCTTCGGTCAGGCCGCGCACTTGGCCTGGGTGCGCGTGCTCTTGGCCTTGCTGACCACGTCGGCCGGCGCCTTCGGGTAACGCTTGGCCAGTTCGTCCAGCGTGCGGCAGGCGTCGGCGGGCTTTTTCAGCGCCACCAGCGACCGCGACAGCTTCAGCACCGCGTTGGGCGCCCAGCTGGTCTGCGGCCAGCCGCGCACCGCGCCCAGATAGGAGCCGGCGGCGTCGCCATAGGCCTCGCGGACGAACTGGGTCTCGCCCAGCCAGTAGCGGGCCTCGGGCGCCTTGGCGTCGTCGGGATAGGCGTCGACGAAACCGCCGAAGGCGTTCTCGGCGCCGGCGTAGTCGCCGTCCAGCAGCAGTTGGCGGGCCTGCTTGAAGGCCGTGGCCGGATCGGCGGCGGCGGCCGGCGGCCCGGCGACCTGCGCGGCGGCGGCGTTGGCGGCCGCCGTCTCCAGCGTCGTGATCTTGCCCTCGAGGGCGGCCAGGCGCTGCTCCAGCTGGTCGGCGCGGGCCTTCTGGGCTTCACCGCCGCGACGGGCCTGGTCGATGTCGTGGGTCAGGACCTCGTTCTGGCCGTTCATCTTCTGGATGGTCTGCTCCAGGTCGGAGATCCGCTCGTTGAGGGCGGCGATCTGGGCGTCGGTCTCGGCGGTCTGGACGACGACGGGCTTGCCCGTGTCGCGCCCCTGGAAGACGATCGCCCGCAGCTCGCGCACGACCTTCTCCATCTTCTCGATGCGCTTGGCCGAACGGTCGTCCAGCGGATCGGGCATCGGCGTCTGGGCCAGGGCCGGCGCGACGGCGGCGAGGGCCAAGGCGACCGGCAGAACGGAGGCGAGGAGCGCGGTTTTCAGCTTCATGTCGACGATTATGCCCCGGTTGCGGACAAAAGTGCGGCCAGAAACGCGGCCAGAAAAAAGGCCCCCCTCCGCTAGGAGGAGGGCCTTCGTTCAGATCAGGCTGTGAGCCTTAGCGCGCGCCCTCGGTGATGGCGGTGCGGGCGTTACGGTTCTTGGCCCACGCGTCTTCGGTGGTGCCCGGATCCAGCGGACGCTCCTTGCCGAACGAGATCGTCTCGATGCGCGAGGCGGCGACGCCTTGACCGATCAGGAACTCGCGGACGGCGTTGGCGCGACGGGCGCCCAGGGCCAGGTTGTATTCGCGGGTGCCGCGTTCGTCGGCGTTGCCTTCGATGCGGACGCGGACGGCCGAGTAGCGGGCCAGCCACTGGGCCTGGCCGGCCAGCACCGGCTGGGCGTCGGCGCGGACCGAATACTCGTCGGTGTCGAAGTAGACGCGGTCGCCGACGTTGACGACGAAGTCCTGCACCGTGCCCGGCAGCGGGCCGGTCGGCTGGGCGTCCGGGGTCGGCGGCGGGGTGTAGGGGCGGGTCGGTTCGGCCGGTTGCTGCGGAGCCGGCGGGGTTTCGACCGGGCCAGCGGGCTTCGGGCGCGTACAGGCGGCCACCGAAGCGACGGCCAGACCGATCAGCGCCAGTCGGGCGGCGCTCTTGATGTCGAAGCTCATCCAGTATCTCCTCAAGTCTAGGTACGGCCTGGGTTCAAAACTCTTACCGGCGCTGCTCTTGCTCCGCCCCGCAAAAACGTTCCCTGGACCTCACAATGGCGTCAGTTGGACGCTGCTCCACCTCGTTTCACCTGTCGGGTGAACGGCGGATGAACAGCCACGCTCCAACGCGCCGAGCCTGTGGAAAGTTGCGAAACCTTCTTGTTCCGCAGCTTCCCACGCCCGGAAATCAGTCCAGCAGCGGCGACCAGGCCGGATCGGACGCCGCGCCCGGATAGGCGGCGGGGCGCAGGATTCGACCAGTGATGTCGACGGTCCAGAGACGCGGATTGCCCGCCGAGCTCTCGCGGAAGAACATCAGCACCCGCCCGTTGGGGGCCCAGGTCGGGCCCTCGTCGAGATAGCTGGTGGTCAGCAGGCGTTCGTCGCCGCCGTCGGTGCGCATGACGCCGATGTGGAACTGGCCGCCGGTCTGCTTGGTGAAGGCGATGTAGTCGCCGCGCGGGCTCCACACAGGCGTCGTGTAGCGGCCGCCGCCATACGAGATGCGGCGCACGCCCGAGCCGTCGGCGTTCATGACGTAGAGCTGGGCCTGGCCGCCGCGGTCGGAGTTGAAGACGATCTTGCTGCCGTCCGGCGAGAACGACGGCGAGGTGTCGATGGCCGGGTCGGTGGTGATGCGGGTCGACTGGCGGGTACGCAGGTCGAGCACGTAGATGTCGCTGTTGCCGCCCTTCTCGACCGAGAAGGCCACCTTCTTGCCGTCGGGCGAGAAGCGCGGAGCGAACACCATGCCGGGGAAGCGGCCGACCGTTTCCTGGCGGTTGGTCTGCAGGTTCAGCAGATAGATGCTCGACCCCGTCGGCCGCAGGGCCATGTAGGTCAGCTCCTGGCTGGTGGCCGAGAAGCGCGGGGTCATCACGATCGACGAGCCGTCGGTGATGAACTGCGGGTTGGCGCCGTCCTGGTCCATGATGCCCAGGCGCTTGACGCGATTGAGCTTGGGGCCGCTCTCGGCGACGAAGGCCACGCGGGTGTCGAAATAGCCCTTCTCGCCGGTCAGGCGCTCATAGACCGCGTCGCTGATCTTGTGGGCCACCCGGCGCCAGTTCTCGGCCGTCGAGGTGAACTGCAGGCCCAGCAGCTGCTGCTGGCTGAAGGTGTCCCACAGGCGGAAGTCGACGCGCAGCGAGCCGTCGGCGCCGACCGTCACCTGGCCGTTGATCAGCGCCTGGGCGCCGGTGCCCTGCCAGTCGGGGAAGCGCGGCTGGATGTTCACGTCGGTCAGCTTGTCGGGCACGCCGGCCACGTTCAGCGGCTGGAACAGGCCCGAGCGCTCGAGATTGCCGCTGATGACCTGGGCGATGTCGGCGCCGCGCTGGGCGCCGGCGAAGGCCGGGATCGCCACGGGCATCGGCTTGACCGCGCCCTTGTCGATGTCGATCTCGATCTGGGCCGCGGCCACGCCCGGCAGGGCCGCCGCGAACGCGCCGCCCGCCAGGGCGAGGGTCACGGCGAGGAGCGGCGTGGCGAGGGTCCGCTTGGCGCGGGCGCTCTTGGCGATCATCGTCGGGCTTCCTTCCATTCTTCTCTTTGCGGCGTCCTTGGAACGCCTAACGCGCGGCGCAGGCGTCGCGCGCCTTGAAGTTCAGATTGAGCTGAGTGTTGTAGTAGTCGGGCGGCAGGCCTTCGAACGGCGCCGACTGGAAGACGGCGCGGATCGCGCGCTCGGCCTCGGTCTTGACGATCGCGTCGCTCGAGTTCTCGGCCCCGCCGGCGGTGACCTGGCCGGAGACGCGGCCGTTGCTCGCCAGCTTGAAGCTGAGCTTGATCTGCATCGAACCGCCGCCCACGACCTCGCAGTTGGGGTTCCAGCGCCGCTGGATCTCGTCCTTCATGCCGCTGATCGCCGCCGCTTGCATGGCCGTCATCTGGCCCGCGCCAGGACGGGCCTGGGTGGCGGTCTCGGGACGGTTCGTCTGACCCTTGGGCGCCGACGAAGCGGGCTTGCCGGCCGGCTTCGCGGTCTTCGACAGCGTCTTTTCCAGCGACGAGAAGAAGTCGGGCTCGGGCTTGGCCGGGGTCGGCTTCGGGGTCGGCTTGGGCTGCGGCTGCTGCGGCTTGGGCGTCGGGCTCGGCGCCGGCTTGGGCGGCGGCGTCGGTTGAGGCTTCGGCGTCGGCGCGGGCTGCGGCTTGGGCGGCGCCGGCTGGGGCTGCGGCGCGGGCGTCGGCGCCGGCGGCTCGGGCGTGGCCTCGGGAACCGGCTCGATGGTCTCGGCCGGCTGCTCGACGGGATCCTCGATGGCCGGACGCACGTTGGTCGGCCCCTCGGTGACGATGGTCACCGGCACGCTCTCGCCGATGACGATCTTCTTGGACGTCTTCCACGGCCAGCCGATCATCACCGCCGCCACCACCGCGGCGTGGAGGGCGACCGAGCCCAGAAGGGCCGGAGACAGCTTGTTGCGTTCTTCCCGCATCAGGCTTGGCTATTCCCTACTGGGCCGGACGCAGGTCGCCGCCGCCGCCGACCGGCTGGGCGTCCTGCGGGGCGGCGCCCGACGACGGGCCGCCGGTGTCGGTCAGCAGGTTGATCTTGGTGAAGCCGGCCTTCGACAGGGCGGCCATGACCTGGGCGACCACCTCGTAGGGGGCCTTGCCGTCGGCGCGCACGTAGATCGGCTTGTCCGCCGCGTCGCCGGCCTTGGCCGAGACGATCGAGGCGAACTCGGTGAACGGCGCCTGGTCCTCGCCGATGAACACCGCGCCGTCGTGGCGGACCGACACGGTGATCGGCTCCTGCTCGTTCTTCAGCGCGCCGGCCTCGGTCTTGGGCAGTTCCAGTTCCACGCCCGAGGTCAGCAGCGGGGCGCTGATCATGAAGATGATCAACAGCACCAGCATGACGTCGACCAGCGGGGTGACGTTGATCTCGGACAGGGCCCCCTTGCCGCGCCGGCGGCGACGGCGGCCGCGACCGCCGCCCGAGGTGGCGAAGGCGTCGTTTGCGGACATCGCCATGGGATCAGACCCGCTCGCTGAGGCGACGCTGGATGGCGGTCGACAGGTCGTCGGCGAAGTTCTCCAGGCGACCGGCGTACTTGGACGCATCGGTCGAGAACTTGTTGTAGGCGATGTAGGCCGGGATGGCGGCGATCAGGCCGACGGCGGTGGCGAACAGGGCCTCGGCGATGGCCGGGGCCACGACGGTCAGCGAGGTGTTCTTGGCCGCGGCGATGCTCTGGAAGGCGTGCATGATGCCCCAGACGGTGCCGAACAGGCCGATGAACGGCGAAGCGGTGGCGACGATCGCCAGGCTGCCCAGGCCCTCTTCGGCCTTGGCGCTCTCGCGGGCGATCTGGGTGTCGAGCACGCGGTCGATGCGCTGGGACAGCAGGGCCACCTGGCCCTCGCTCTGCACGCCTTTCGCCTTGGCCTCGCGCCATTCCTTCAGCGCCGCCTGCAGCATGCGCGGCAGGGCGTGGCGCGGGTTCGAGCCGGCCTCGCCGGCGACGTCCTCGAGCGAGCGGCCCGAGCCGACCTGCTCCTCGAAGCGATCAGCGGCGCGGTTCAGCGCGGAAAAGCGGAACAGCTTGTCGAGAATGACCGCCCAGGAGCCCAGCGAGGCGAGGATCAGACCGATCATCACCAGCTTGACCACCCAGTCGGCGTTCAGGAACAGCGTGATGAAGGAGAAGCTTTCGGGGCTGGCGGCGGCGTCCATGCGGGGTCCTGTTCCGTTCGGGCGTCAGTCTAAAGGTATCGACTCTGCGCCTTACTGCATGAAGCGGCGCAATGTTGAAACTATGACATTGGTTGCAACGGGCCCATTTTTCACGGACCGGCGATTTTCCACTGTGCGACGGGCGATCAGCCCTCTTCAGGCGCCAGCCAAGGGGTCACCTTGGCGGTCATCTCGGCCGACGGCTTGCGCGGACGGCCATCCAGGCTGATGCAGACGGCCTCGACATTGGCCGCGCAGACCAGTTCCTCGCCGCGCGTGATCCACTGGCGGGCCAAGAGGCGCACGCCCTTGATGCGGTTCCACACGGTGTGCACCACCAGGGCGTCGTCGACCCTTGCAGCGCGCTTGAAGTCGATTTCCATGCGGGTGATGGCGAAGGCCGTGTCGATGGCCGCCAGTTCGGTGTGCGACACCCCGATCATCCGGAAGAAGTCGCTGCGTCCCCGCTCGAAATAGCGCAGGTAGTTGGCGTGATAGACGATCCCCGAGAAGTCGGTGTCCTCGTAATAGATGCGCACGGGCAGCTGATGCTCGCGATCGACGAAGACGCCGGCGGTGGGTTCGATCATGAGGCGGTTCCGACGCAGTTGGGCCACGACCGTTGTAGTGATAGGCTGGCGAAATGAAAATCGAGCCGTCCCTGTTCGATGAGATCGATGACGAGGTCGAAGCCGCCGCCGATGCGCGGGCAGAGGCCGACGTCGCCGCCGGTCGGTTGATCAGCCACGAGGCCGTCAGCCGCTGGCTGACGTCCTGGGCCGACGGCGCGCCAACGCCCAAACCCAAGCCCGGCGACTGATGTCGCGTGTCGTCTGGACGGCTGAAGCCGTCGACAATCTCGACAGCATCTTCACCTATGTGGCGTCCTTCAACGCCTCGGCGGCGGCACGGCTCGCCCAGCGGCTCCACGCAGCTGCGAACAGTCTCGACGCAAATCCCGAACGCGGTCGACCTATCCCGAAGGGATTGCGGGAACTGGCGGTGATTGCGCCCTACCTGATCCGCTATCGGATCACCGAGAATGCCGTGATCATCCTGCGTATCCGACATGGGATGCGCCAGCCCGACTAGGCCCTATTCATCCCCGAACAGCCCGCCCTGTATGCCAGGCGGGGCGGCGGGCGGGGTCAGGCCCAGGTGCAGGTAGGCCTTGCCGCAGGCCATGCGGCCGCGCGGCGTGCGCTGGATGAAGCCCTGCTGCATCAGGTAGGGCTCGATCACGTCCTCGACCGCATCGCGGGCCTCGGCGATGGCGTAGGCGATGGTCTCCACGCCCACCGGACCGCCGCCGTAGTGCTCGATCATGGCCCGCAGGTAGCGGCGATCGAGGCTGTCGAGGCCGCTCTCGTCGACCTCGAGACGCGCCAGCGCCATGGCGGCGGCCTTGCGGTCGATGATCTCGGCCCCGTCGGCGGTGGCGAAGTCGCGCACCCGGCGCAGCAGGCGGCCGGCGACGCGGGGCGTGCCCCGGGCGCGCTTGGCGATCTCGTCGGCGCCGTCGTCCGACAGCGGCGCGCCCATCTTGCGCGCGCCGTGCAGCAGCACGTGGCGCAGTTCGCGCGGGGTGTAGAACTCCAGCCGCACCGGAATGCCGAAACGATCCCGCAGCGGCGTCGCCAGCATCCCCGCCCGCGTGGTCGCCGCGACCAGGGTGAAGGGGGCCAGGTCGATGCGGATCGAGCGGGCCGATGGCCCCTCCCCGATCACCAGGTCGAGCACGTGGTCCTCCATCGCCGGATAGAGGATCTCCTCGACGTTCGACGACAGCCGGTGGATCTCGTCGATGAACAGGACGTCGTTGGGCTCGAGATTGGTCAGGATGGCCGCGAGATCGCCGGGCTTGTTCAGCACCGGGCCGGAAGTGGCGCGGAAGTTCACGCCCAGCTCGCGGGCGACGATCTGGGCCAGGGTGGTCTTGCCCAGGCCCGGCGGGCCGAACAACAGCACGTGGTCGAGCGACTCGCCCCGCCCCTTGGCCGCCTCGATGAAGATCCGCAGGTTGGCCTTGGCCTGCTCCTGGCCGACGAACTCGGCCAGGGTCTGGGGCCGCAGGGCGCGGTCGGTGGACGGGACCTGGTCGCCCATCTGGGCCTCGCCGGAGATGATGCGGGTCATGGCTGGACCTTCCCCCTTCCCCCTTGATGGGGGAAGGGCCGGGGATGGGGGTGACTAGGACGGTTCGGCTGGCGATGGCGCAAACGGCCAACGCCGAACCACCCCCATCCCAACCCTTCCCCCATCAAGGGGGAAGGGCTTTGAGACGCCCTCATCGCCCCAGCTCCTGCAGACCGGCCTTGATCAGAGCCTGCACGCTGGCCTCGTCCCCCAGCTTCGCCGCGGCGGCCTCGACGACGCGGCGGGCGTTCACCTCGGCCACGCCCAGACCCATCAGGGCGGCCACGGCGTCGCCGGTGGCGGCGGGCTTGGCGGGGACCGAAGGCGTGGCGGCGGCCGACGGCGCGGCCGTCAGCACCGGCCCGTCGGTGATCGGCTTGCCCTTCAGCTCGGTGACGATGCGCAGGGCGAGCTTGGGGCCCACGCCATTGGCGCGGCCGACGGCGGCCTTGTCCTCGCGCGCCACCGCCGAGGCCAGTTCGGCCGGCGACAGCACGTCGAGCACGGCCATGGCGGCCTTGGGCCCCACGCCCTGGATCGCCTGCAGCAGCACGAAGGCGCGGCGATCGTCGCGGGTGGAGAAGCCGTACAGGCGCAGGCCCTGGCTCTCGCTCCACTGGCTTTCGATGTGGACCAGGGTCTCCTCGCCCAGG
This sequence comes from Caulobacter sp. CCNWLW153, assembly GCF_036889365.1. NCBI lineage: Bacteria > Pseudomonadati > Pseudomonadota > Alphaproteobacteria > Caulobacterales > Caulobacteraceae > Caulobacter > Caulobacter sp. CCNWLW153. The sequence continues at coordinate 202,559 of NZ_JBAKFV010000003.1, read as the reverse complement.
GCTGGCAGACGCTGGAGCGTGCGCTGGCCGCAGCGGACGATGTAGCCGACGCCCATGACGTCGATCAGGGCCTCTTCCTCGCCGACCTCGGCGACGGCCCCGCGCAGGCGTCCGATCATGCGACTCTCCTCGCCGTGCGGGCATGGGCGTGAGCGATCGCCACCGCAAGCGCGTCGGCGGCGTCGGCCGTGGGCGAGCCGGCGGTCGGCAGCAGGCGGGCGATCATGAAGGCGACCTGGGCCTTGTCGGCCGCGCCGGTGCCCACCACCGCCTTCTTGACCACGGGCGCGGAATATTCGGCCACGATCAGGCCGGCGCGGGCCGGGGCGATCATCGAGGCGGCGCGGGCGTGGCCCAGCTTCAGCGTCGACTGGGCGTTGGTGTTGACGAAGGTCTCTTCCACCGCGGCCTCGTCCGGCGCGTGCTGCTCGATCACCGCGCAGACGCCTTCGAACAGGGTCAGCAGGCGATCGGAGAAGGCGGCCTTCTCGTCGGGCGCGATGACGCCGTGGGCGATGTGGGTGATGCGCGAGCCGGCCACGCCGATCACGCCCCAGCCGGTGCGGCGGAGGCCCGGATCGAGACCGAGGATGCGCAGGGGACGATTCGCGTTCATCATGTGTTCTCGCAGTCTCGCCCTTTCCTGTCGCCAGGAAAAGCCGCGTCATGCTTAAGCACGGGTTAACGCCAGGCCTTGGTTTTCAAGCATGTGGCTTGCGCAGCGAGGCGAAGCCCGCTCCTGTTCCGGCCACGTTTTGCGACACTTGAAGGTCGGACCATGCGCCTGAAGGCCCTTTTCGCCACCACCGCGGCCCTCGCCGCCCTTCCCCTGCTGGTTCCGGTTCTGGCCAACGCCCAGCCAACGCCCGGCCCGCAGGTCACGCCGCGCGCCGACCAGACGGCCTTCCGGGCGCTCTACAAGGAGCTGGTCGAGATCGACACCACCCTGTCGAAGGGCAGCTGCACCGCCGCCGCCGAGGCCATGGGCGCGCGCCTGAAGGCCGCCGGCTATCCGGAAGGCGACGTCAAGGTCGTGGTCGATCCGAAGTATCCGCGCGAAGGCAGCCTGGTCGCCGTGCTGCGGGGAAGCGACGCCAAGTCCAAGCCCATGCTGCTGCTGGCCCACATCGACGTGGTCGAGGCCAAGCGCGAGGACTGGACGCGCGACCCGTTCAAGCTGGTCGAGGAGAACGGCTACTTCTACGGACGTGGCACGTCGGACGACAAGGCCCAGGCGGCCATCTGGGCCGACACCCTGGTCCGCCTCAAGCAGAGCGGCTTCAAGCCCAAGCGCGACATCAAGATGGCGCTGACCTGCGGCGAGGAGAGCGAGGGCTACAACGGCATCGAGGACCTGGTGAAGAACCACCGTCCCCTCGTCGACGCCGAGTTCGCGCTCAATGAAGGCGCCGACGGCCTGCTGGACGAGACCGGCAAGGAGATCGTGCTTGAGGTCCAGGCCGGCGAGAAGGTCTATCAGGACTTCACCCTGACGGCGACGAACCCCGGCGGCCATTCCAGCCGCCCCGTGGCCGACAACGCCATCTACCACCTGACCGCCGCCGTCGGCCGCATCGGCGCCTACCAGTTCCCCACCCGCTTCATCGACGCCACGCGCGGCTACTTCACCCAGATGCAGGCCCGCGTGCCGGCCGAGCAGGCCGCGGCCATGAAGGCCCTGGTCGCCAATGTCGAAGATCCCGAGGCCCTGAAGGTGCTGACCAGGGACGCCGGCTGGAACTCGATCCTGCGCACCACCTGCGTGGCCACCATGGTCAACGCCGGCCACGCGCCCAACGCCCTGCCCCAGCGCGCGACCGCCAACATCAACTGTCGCATCCTGCCGGGCACGCCGGTCGAGGAGGTGAAGGCCAAGCTGACCGAACTGGTCGCCGATCCGGCCGTGACCGTCGCCCTGGCCCACGAGGCCAAGCCGGTCTCGCCGCCGCCCGCCCTGACGCCGGCGATCATGGGCCCGATCCAGAAGAACGCCGCCAAGCAGTGGCCCGGCGTGCCGATCGTGCCGATCCTGCTGACCGGCGCCACCGACGGCGTTCACACCAACGCCGCCGGCATCCCGACCTATGGCGTCAGCGGCCTGTTCGGCAACGCGGACGGGGACGGCGTGCACGGCCTCAACGAGCGCATGCGCGTCAAGTCGCTCTATGACGGGCGGGATTTCCTGTACGCCCTGGTCAAGGACTACGCGGGCGGGAGGTGATCGGCTTCATCACCCGTAAAACCCCCGCGAAAGCGGGGGCCCAGGCTTTTTCTGCGACCCGCGACGCTCGACGATAAAACACCTGGGTCCCCGCTTTCGCTGGGATTTTACGGGAGGGGGAATCGTCAGGCCCCCGCCATCTCCACCCATCCGAACAGGGCCTTGAGGATCAGGGCCCGCACCGCCGGCGCGTCCACCGACACGCAGATCTCGGCGTTGGGCTCGCCGTCGACGCGCTCGATGCGGCCCTGGCGCTCGCCGTCCAGCACCACGCGCAGGCGGGCCGGTTCGAAGGCGAAGGCTTCGGGCGCCACCAGGCTGGCGGCCGCGACGGCGTCATGCGGATGGCAGCCTTCCGCCCCCCAGGCCTTCTGGTGGAAGCTGATGTAGGGCGCCGCCGCGCGGCTCAGCCGCGCCGACAGTGGGCTGCCGCAGCAGCGCGCGCCGCTGTCGAGGTCGGCCGCGGTGATGGTCACCAGGCTGGTGACGTCCAGCGGCACCAGGCGCGGCTTGACCCCGGCCTCGAGGATCCGGGCCAGGGCCTCGGGATCGCTCCAGCTGTTGAAGTCGGCCCCGCCGGCGGCCTTGCCCTGTACGGAAAAGGCGCCGGCCATGATCGTGGGCGACCAGCCGCGGAAGGCGGCCGGATCGTCCAGCAGGCCCAGCGCCAGGTTGGTCAGCGGCCCCAGGAACAGGCCCTTCACCCGCCGCCGCGCCAGGAAGGCCAGCAGGCTGACCCCGTGGCCGCGATCCAGTTCCGGCAACTTCCAGCGTTGGGAGAAGCCCGCGCCGTTCAGGCCGTCGGGACCATGGGCCGGGCGCATCCGCTCGACCCGACGGCGGGCCAGGCCCGCGCCGGCGCCGATATAGACCTCGGCCGCGCAGCCGGCGAGGCGCAGCACGCCCCGGGCGTTGGCGGCGGCCTGGTCGACATAGGTGTTGCCGAACACGGCCGAGACCGAGCCCACCTCGACGGCCTCCCTGGCCCGCGCCAGCAGGGCCAGGGCCAGGGCGTCGTCCACGCCGCAGTCGGTGTCGATGTGCAGACGAAGCGCCATGGCCGCGATCATAACCGATCAGCGGGCGCGCCAGGAAGCCGTCGGCGACCGCCGTTCAATCCTTTCTGGGCAGGATGTCGAACTCGACCACGCGCTGGTCCTCCTCCAGGCGCCGGGCCAGTTCACCCAGCCGCAGCGTCCCCTTGCCCGAGAACGAGCCGGCCAGCTCGAACAGCGCCCCGCCGCCGATCAGGCGCTGGTTGATGCGGCCGCCCTCCAGCTCGAAGGTCGCCAGCAGGCCGCGCAACTGCGCTTCGTCGACCAGGGCCTCGCGGCGGAAGCGCACGGCGATCTCGGCGTAGTTCTTCTGCGGCATGTGGCGGTCCAGCCAGCGGGCGGCGCTGAGCACCACCACGCTGAGGACCGTCCCGGCGATCGCCAGGTCGTACAGCGCCATTCCGAACAGCATGCCCAGCGCGGCGGTGATCCACAGCGACGCGGCCGTGGTCAGGCCGTGGACCGACACCCCCTGCTGGAAGATCACGCCCCCGCACAGGAAACCGACGCCGGTCAACACCCCGTGGGCCATGCGGACGGGGTCGATGCGCACCGTCTCCAGCGGGGTGTCGCCAATCCATTTCAGCTGGTGCACGGCCGCCAGCATCAGCAGGGCAGAGGCCAGCGACACCAGCATGTGGGTGCGCAGCCCGGCCGGCCGCGAGCGGTATTCGCGCTCGAACCCCACCACCGCTCCGGCCATCAGGGCGCCCAGCACGGGCAGCACGTATTGCAGCGAGACGCCGTCCATGGCGGTGAAACGGCCAAGCGGGGCAAGAGGCTCCCACCGCCCAATTCGCCCCTTCCAGGATGACGACGCTGGGCGGGCCTACCCCAGCCCGTTGACCATCTTGCGAAGGCGGCGGGCGACGTCCTCGGGGCGGTCGGCGATCTGGAGGAACAGGGCCTGGACCTCGGCCTCTTCCAGGCCGGCGGCGCGCAGGGTGCGCCAGGCGCCCAGCAGAGCGGCCATGGCCACTTCATGGCGGTCGGGAACGACGGCGGCGGCGGCGGACATGGGGCTGGCCTCTTCAAGAACCGGGAACGCCACAATGTTCATTTTTTGTTCTCGATGGCAAGCCCCGGCGCCGAGGGTTCGGCGCCGGGGCTGCGAGGTCTTAGCGGCAGACGGTGCGTTCGTAGACCGAACCGCTGTAGCGATCGTAGTCGCGCGTGGTCCAGCAGTCGCTGCGGTGACGGCGCGGACCGTAGTCGTAGCCGTAGTAACGCGGCGGCGGGGCGCGATAGCCGTAGTCGTAGCCATAGGCCGGGCGGCCGTAATAGCGACGGTCGTAATAGCGGTCGCCGCGACGGTCGTTGTTCAGCGACGAGCCGATGGCCAGGCCCACGATGCCGCCGACGATGGCGGCGGCCGCGGCGTCGTTGCCGCGGTCGCGGTGGCGATGGCGGCGCCAGTCGTCGGCCGAGGCCTGGGTGCTGGCGGCGATCATGGTCAGGGCGGCGAGGCCGGCGGCGACGCCCCCGAAGGTCTTGAGCGGTTTGAAAGCCATGGCGGCCTCCCTGGAAAAGCTTGCCTCAAGCCTGCGCGTCCGCGCCTGAACCCCGTGTGAACAATCCTGTCAGGTGGAAAGCTGCGCCAAGGCGCCTTTTTTGTTCACCTTTCTAGGCGATGCTTTTCCTCGAACGTGGCCAGAAGGCCATCGACGCGACGAAGGCGGACGAAAGCGATGTCGAGCAACAACACGGCCTACACCCCCGGCGAAGCCCTGCAGGTTCTGTCGTTCGAGGTGGGCGCCCAGACCTACTGCGTGCCGGTCGGCACGGTGCGCGAGATCCGCGGCGTCACGCCCCCCACCCCGCTGCCCGACGCCCCGCCGCACGTGCGCGGCGTCATCAACCTGCGCGGCCAGGTGATGCCGGTCATCGATCTGTCGGCCCGCCTCGGCAAAGGTCCGGCCCAGGACGGTCCGCGCCAGGTGATCATCGTCGTCGAGAACGGCCGCGACGTGGCCGGCCTGCTGGTCGACGCCGTGTGCGACAGCTTCATCGTCGAAGCCAGCCAGATCAGCCCGCCGCCGTCGGTCGGCGACGAGGCCTCGGCCCTGGTGTCGGCCGTGGTCACCACCGAAGCGGCCATGGTCGTGCTGCTGACCGTCGACGCCATCCTGCCCGAGCGCCCGATCGCCATCGCGGCCTAAGGGCGACTTCAAACAAATGTTTCGATAGCCTCTTCCGCTCGCCCCTCCGCCGGGGCTAGGGTCTGCCGCACAACCATAAAGCGGGAGACGAGCGGATGAAGGCGGCGGTGCTGCGCGAGGTGGGCAAGCCCCTCGTCATCGAAAACGTGGCCATCGGCAAGCCGGGACCGCGCGAGGTGCTGATCCGCACCAAGGCCGCCGGCGTCTGCCACTCCGACCTGCACTTCGTCGAAGGCTCCTACCCCCATCCCCTGCCCGCCGTGCTGGGCCACGAGAGCGCCGGGATCGTCGAGGCGGTCGGCGACGAGGTGCGCACGGTCAAGGTCGGCGACCACGTCATCACCTGCCTGTCGGTCTATTGCGGCCACTGCGAGGTCTGCCTCACCGGCCACATGAGCCTGTGCACCAGTTCGGAGACCAAGCGTCCGAAGGGCGCCGAGCCGCGCCTGTTCAAGGAAGACCTGAACGCCGCCGGCGGTCGCGGCCCGATGGCCCAGTTCCTGAACCTGTCGTCCTTCGCCGAGCTGATGCTGGTGCACGAGCACGCGTGCGTGGCCATCCGCAAGGACATGCCGTTCGACCGCGCCGCCCTGATCGGCTGCTCGGTGACCACCGGCATCGGCGCGGTGATCCATACGTCGAAGGTCCAGCCGGGCGAGACCGTGGCCGTCATCGGCTGCGGCGGGGTGGGGCTGGCGACGATCAACGGCGCCGCCATCGCCGGCGCCGGCCGCATCATCGCCATCGACCGCCAGCCCTCGAAGCTGGCCCTGGCCAGGACGTTCGGGGCGACGGACGTGATCGACGCCAATGACGGCGACGTGGTCAAGCAGGTGCAGGAACTGACCAGCGGCGGCGTGCACCACAGCTTCGAGGCCATCGGCCTGAAAGTCACCGCCGAGCAGTCGTTCAAGATGCTGCGCCGGGGCGGCACGGCCAACATCATCGGCATGATCCCGGTCGGCACGATGATCGAGCTGCACGGCCCCGACTTCCTCGGCGAGAAGAAGATCCAGGGCAGCTACATGGGCTCCAACCGCTTCCCGGTGGACATGCCGCGCTTCGTCGACTTCTACATGAATGGCAAGCTCAAGCTCGACGAGCTCATCGCCCGTCGCATCAAGCTGGAAGACGTCAACGACGCCTTCGAGGAGCTGAAGCGCGGCGAACTGGCGCGCTCGGTGATCGTGTTCGACTAAAATTCCCTCTCTCTGAGAGAGAGGGAGGGGCCCATGGCGGAGCCATGGGAGGGTGAGAGGTTTCACCCTATCCGATCAAACCCGGCGATCGGGAGCACCAGTCAGTGGTGCAGGTTCGAGAGATTTCTCCGCCAGCGGTGAAACCTCTCACCCTCCCACCGCTGCGCGGCGGGTCCCTCCCTCTCTCAAAGAGAGAGGGTTTTTCTAGGCCGCCTTCCGCCGCCCCTTGAGCGTCACCAGCCAGATGCCGCCGCAGACCAGGGCCAGGGCGGCGGCGTTCTTCCAGGCCAGCACCGGCTCGTGAAGGAACAGCGCCGACAGCAGGACCCCGAACACCGGGATCAGGAAGTTGAACACCGCCAGCATGCCCACCGGGTTGTGCTTGAGCAGCAGGCTCCACAGGGCGAAGGCGGCCGCCGACAGGCCGGCCATGTAGGCCAGTAGCGTCAGCGAGCGGATGTCGAAGCCTTCCAGGCGTCCGCCGAACGCAAACCCGATCCCCAGCAGGGCCGCGCCGCCGATGGCCAGTTGCCAGCCGGTCATGACCATGGCGTCCATCTTCTGCGAGATGGTCTTGCCCCAAATGCCGGCGGCGGCCAGCACGAAGGCGGCGATGACCACGAAGCCCTCGCCCAGCAGGCTGAACTCGAAGTCCAGCCCCTTGCCGCCGAGGTTCACCGCCAGCACGCCGAGGAAGCCGAGCAGGCAGCCCAGCGCCTTGCGCGGGGTCAGGCGGTCGTTGGCATAGAGGAAGTGGGCCAGGATCACGCCGAAGAAGGCGCCGGTCGAGTTCATGATCGAAGACTTCACGCCGGTGGCGTGGGCCAGGCCGATGTAGAAGAAAACGTACTGCACCGTGGTCTGGACGATGCCCAGGGCCACGACCTTGGGAGCCTGGTCGCGTGGCGGGACCAGCGACTTGCCGGTCAGGGCCGCCAGCACCAACAGGATCGCGCCGGCCGCCAGGAACCGCCAGCCGGCGAACAGCATCTGGGCGGCCGTGTCGCTCTTGGCCACGTGCAGCATCGCGTAGCCGGCCTTCACCGCCGGAAAGGCGCTGCCCCACAGCAGGCAGCACAGCACCGCCATGCCGATGACGAAACGGCGGTCGCTATAGAGGTCGGCGCGGGGCGAGGTCACGCTAGGCGAGGTCACGGGGGCGGGCCTTGTCGAAAAAAGCATCGCCGCCCCACGGGAAGCGGAGCGGCGATCATGTCTGCGCCCCGCTTCTAGGCTTCTGGCCGCCGGGCTTCAACCGCGGGGCCGCCCTTGTGCGTGCTGTCACGAGATCGCCAGGCCCGCCATGCTACCGGCAGTGTTCCAGAGGGGGAGATTCGCCTTGTCCGACATCGATCGCCGCGGCCTGCTGCTGGGCGGGGCCGCCGCCGGCGCCCTGCCCGCCTTCCTCGCCTCGACCCTGGCCCGCGCCGCCGCGATCGACGCCGACGACCGCACGGGCACGATCCAGGACGTGCAGCACGTGGTGATCCTGATGCAGGAGAACCGCAGCTTCGACCACTATTTCGGGGCCATGGCCGGGGTGCGCGGCTTCGGCGACCGCTTCCCCGTCCCGGTGCGCGACGCAGCCGGCCGCAAGGACGGCACGGCGTTCCTCCAGGCCTACGGCCAGGAAGGCGGCCCCGAGGTGATCGCGCCCTTCGCGCTGAACACCGGGCCGCTGGGCGACCTGATCCGCGTCGAGGGCACGCCGCATGGCTGGACCGACGCCCAGGACGCCTGGGACGACGGGCGCATGGACCGCTGGCCGGTGGCCAAGCGGCCCCACTCCATGGGCTACTACACCAAGGCCGAAATCCCCTTCCAGTACGCCCTGGCCCAAGAATTCACCCTGTGCGACGCCTATCACTGCTCGACCCAGACCGGCACCAACACCAACCGCCTGTTCCTGTGGAGCGGAACCAACGACGGCGCGGGCCAGGCCGGCGGGCCGTCGATCTCGAACTCGCACGATGATTTTCCGGAAAAGGGCGGCGCGGCCGAGTCCTACCGCTGGACCACCTACCCCGAACGGCTGCTGGAGGCCGGCGTCAGCTGGCGCATCTACCAGGACATGGCCGACAACTTCACCGACAACCCCCTGGCGGGGTTCGCGGCCTATCGCGCCGCCCATGCCGGCGCCGCCGGCTCCGACCAGCGGCTCAAGGACCTGGCCCTGTCCACCTGGCATCTCGACGGACTGCGCCAGGACGTGATGTCCGGGCGCCTGCCCCAGGTCTCGTGGATCATCGCCCCGGCCGCCGACTCCGAACATCCGGGGCCGTCCAGCCCCGCCCAGGGCGCCTTCTATCTGGCCCGGGTGCTCGACGCCCTGACCTTGAACAGCAAGGTCTGGGCGAAAACGGCGCTGCTGGTGATGTTCGACGAGAACGACGGCTTCTTCGACCACGCGCCGCCGCCCGCCCCGCCGTCGCGCGACGCCGCCGGCCGGGAACTGGGCGGCTCGACCGTGGATACGACCGGCGAGTATCACCTCGTGCGCAATCCGACCGAGGCCAAGGCCGAGCGCGACGACCTTATGGGCCGCCCCTACGGACTGGGCCCGCGGGTGCCGATGTACGTCATCTCGCCCTGGAGCCGCGGCGGCTGGGTCAGCAGCGAGGTCTTCGACCACACCTCGGTGATCCGCTTCCTGGAAACCCGTTTCGGCGTGGCCGAGCCGAACATCTCGCCGTGGCGGCGGTCGGTGTGCGGCGACCTGACCTCGTGCTTCAACTTCGCGACGCCGAACGCCGACCCGCCCGCCTCGATGCAGGACATGCAGACGCTGGCCAGGGCGGCGCGGTTCGCCGCCCGCAAGAAGCAGACGACGACCCCGCCGACGCCGACGACGGTACGGGCGCCCTTCCAGGAAAGCGGCATGCGCAAGTCGCGCGCGCTGCCCTACCGGCTGGAGGTCGACGCCAGGATCAGCGACGGTGTGGCGAGCCTGGTGCTGAACAATCCCGGCGCCGCCGGGGCCGTGCTGCACGTCTACGACCGCCTGCGCCTGGACCAGCCGTCGCGCCGCTACACCCTGGGCGCGGGCGGACGGCTCGAGGACGTCTGGCCCGCCGGCGCCTACGACCTGTGGCTGCTGGGGCCCAACAGCTTCCACCGACACTATGCGGGGGAACCGTCCGACGGGCTGGAATGGCTGATCGTCCCCAACCCCAGCGGCAAGACAGTGGCGATGACCCTCCACAACACCAGTGCGGAGGCGCGCACGGTGATCATCGAACCGGCCGGCTTCCTGAAGCCCAAGCCCTGGACGGTGACGCTGGCGGCGGGTGAATCGCGGGGGCGCGAATGGCAAGCGGGCGTCGACTGGTACGACCTGTCGGCCCGCTGCGAAGAGCTACCGTCCTGGCGCCGCCGCGCCGCGGGCCGCGCTGAATCCGGCCGACACTCGCACAGCGATCCGCTGATGGGCGGCCTGGCCCAGCTGGAGCGCTAGCGCAGCCGGCTCGTGTTCGGCGACTTCAGCTCGGCCAGGGCCAGGCGCGGGGTGTCCTGGCTGGACGAGGTCGCGTTGGAAGCCTGGGCGTAGTTGGCGTCCTCGCGGCCGGCCTGAGCCAGCAGCGTGTCGACGCGGGCCTTCTTGGCCTTGAAGGCCGCCAGCTCGCCGCCCGACAGCACCGTGCCCTGCGGCACCTTGGCGCCGATCGGGTTGACGCGCTGGCCGTTCAGCCAGACCTCGTAGTGCAGGTGCGGGCCGGTCGACATGCCGGTCGAGCCGACATAGGCCACGACCTGCCCCTGCGAGACGCGCATGCCCGGACGGACGCCCTTGGCGTAGCGCGAGATGTGGGCGTAGCCCGTGTCCCAGTTGCCGGCGTGGCGAATGCGCAGCCAATTGCCGTAGCCGGCCCAGCGCTTGGCCTCCAGCACCACGCCGTCGCCGGCGGCGAGGATCGGCGTGCCGGTGCCGGCGCCGAAGTCGACGCCCTTGTGGCCGCGCGCATAGCCCAGGATCGGGTGGCGGCGCATGCCGAAGGTCGAGGTGATGCGGGCCCCGTCGACCGGTGTGCGCAGCAGGAAGCCTTTGATGTTCTTGCCGCTCTCGTCGAAGAACTGGGTCTTGCCGTCGCGCTCGAAGGCGTAGAAGCGTTGGCCCTTGACCTCGGCGTACTCCAGGTCGCCGGCCTCGATGGTGCGGCCGCTCTCGGTGACCTTGCGGTCGAACACCAGGCAGAACTGGTCGCCGTCCTTGATGTCGCGCGAGAAGTCGATCTTGTGCGAGAACAGCTTGGCGGCCTGGCTGATCACGGCCGGGCTGCCGCCGACAGCCGCCACGCTCTCGTAGAACGAGCCGTTCATGGCCCCGCACGAGACCTTGGTCTCGTCGCGGACCTGTTCCTCGATCTCGCGCAGCTTCAGCGCGCCGTCGAAGGTGCGCGACACGGTCACGGTCGAGGACGGGCTGGTGCGCATCGACAGGCCGACCAGGCGGGCCGGGCCGCGGTCGTTGTCGCGGCGGCGCGCGATGGCGGCCTCGAAGGCCATGCCGGCCTTGATGTTGACCGTGTCCATGGCGCTTTGCAGCGTGCTGACCACCTGGCTGGCCTCGTCGGCGCCGACGCCCGAACGCTGCACGGCGCCCTGCAGGGTCTCGCCGGGGCGAACCTTGACGGACACGGTTTCGGGACGATCGAAGCCGGGCTGGGCCTCGGCCTGGGCGAAGGCGACGTGTTGCAGGGCCACCATGGCGGCCGCGTCCAGCGGCGCGTGGGCGGCCACGACGGTCGACGGGGCGTCGCCCGCCGTCAGCTTCCAGCCCAGGGCCAGGGCGGCCAGGCCGGCGACGGCGGTGAAGAGCCGCGGCGCGAGACGCCACGTCGGGCGTCGCGGATCAAATTCCTGCATCGGTCCCCCGTTCGGTAGCGATGCCGTTTTCGTACAGAAACAGCACGGCCGGGAAGCCCCCCAGCAATCGTCGGGCCGGAACATGACGGCGCGAGGGCCGCCGATCAAGGACTATCCGGTGCTTTGGACGTTTTGTCACGGATATGGTTAACCCGTTGTCCTGGCTCGGAAAACGCGAGCGGACAAAGAAAAACGCCCGCTGCGAGCAGCGGGCGTCTTCTGTCGAATTTCGGGTTTCGCGCTGGCGAAAAATCAGGCGGCGCTGACCTGCTCGTTCGGGTCGCGCAGCACGTAGCCGCGGCCCCAGACGGTTTCGATGTGGTGCTTGCCCTGGGCCGAGGCCGCCAGCTTCTTGCGCAGCTTGCAGATGAAGACGTCGATGATCTTCAGTTCCGGCTCGTCCATGCCGCCGTACAGGTGGTTGAGGAACATCTCCTTGGTCAGGGTCGTGCCCTTGCGCAGGGAGAGCAGCTCCAGCATCTGGTATTCCTTGCCGGTCAGGTGAACACGGTTGCCGTTCACTTCCACCGTCTTGGCGTCCAGGTTCACAATGATGTCGCCGGTCTTGATGACCGACTGGGCGTGACCCTTCGAACGACGGACCACCGCATGGATGCGGGCGATCATCTCGTCCTTGTGGAAGGGCTTGGTCATGTAGTCGTCGGCGCCGCCGGCGAAGGTCTTAACCTTCGTGTCGATTTCGGCCGTGCCCGACAGGATCATGATCGGCGTGTTGACCTTGGCCACCCGCAGGGTGCGCAGCACGTCGATGCCGCTCATGTCGGGAAGGTTCAGGTCGAGCAGGATCAGGTCGTAGTCATAGATCTTGCCCAGGTCGACGCCTTCTTCGCCCAGGTCGGTCGTATAGACGTTGAAGCCTTCCGACTTCAGCATCAGCTCGATCGTCTGCGCGGTGGCGCTGTCATCCTCGATCAACAGTACCCGCATGAAACCCTCCCCGCCCTGAGGCGGCGCTTATTCGACAGCTAGGCGGACAACCGCCGGTGAAACCCGTCCACCAGTCTGGCGGACAGTTAATTTAAGACTGGTTAATGGTGAACGCGTCGTCTGGCGAAATGGTTAATATGATTTGCGAATCGGGTGCAAGCGCCCAGAAAACCGTTGCGCACATTGGCCGCAGGCGGTTTTCAAGCTGCGCCTTGGCATGGTGAAAAGCCAGCAAACCCAAGGGTTAACAGGGGATCGGACGCCGTTACCGCGTTAAGAAGCCTCAAGGCTCCGTTCGTCTTTAGGGCGAGATTGCGGCGTTCTGTCGCGAGAATTTCCCACCCATTTTTTCGCCTTCCGCGTGCGGGCCGCGTGCGGTCGAAAGCTTGAGCGGCGGATATCCGCGTCACCCGGTCGCGGCCGATTCCCCGTCGGCCAGCCAGCCGGCCGCCCGCAGGCGCGCCACCGAGGCCCGCGAGATGGGCGCGGCCTCGCCATCGACAAGCCGCAGGCGCAGGTTCCGGCCGTCGCGCTCGACCCCGACGACGGCCCGCCGCGCCACCCACCACGAGCGGTGCACCTGCAGGCCGTCCAGGCCCGACAGCCCCGCCAGCACCCGCGCCAACGGCCCGGCCTCCAGGCGCGAGCCGCTCTCTGTGCGGACCCGGACATAGTGATCCTCCATCTTGAGATAGAGGACGCTGGAGGGCGCCAGGGCCGGCTCGGCCGGCGCCCCGGGGATCACCGGCACCACCCGCGCCGCCTGCAGCCGCGCGCGCAGCCAGGTGAAGCCCGCGGCGATCGGCGCCGAGATCGCCAGGCATTGCCCGTACCAGTCCAGCGGCGACAGGCGCTTGAGGAACGGCCACAGGGTCGAGGCCAGCGGCGCCACGATCGCCGTCTGCAGGCCGCAGCCAACCAGGATGGCCGCCCCGACCATGGCCCAGGCCGGAACCTTCAGCCGCTCGGCGGCGGCGATCGCCAGGCGGATCAGCAGGCCGAAGATCACGACCCCGGCCCAGAAGCAGCCCGTCCAGTAGAACGCGCGCACGAGGACGGGACCGTTGAAGTAGCTGCCGAACGGTCCGACCACGCCCAGGAACACCCCCACCGCCGTGGCGACGGAAAGGTCGATCGCCCATTCGCGGGCGGTTCCCAGGACGGGCGTTCTGGCGGTCATGGCCGATCTATAGCGCCGTTCGCCGCTTGGCGAACCCATTCGCCCGTTCACGCATGAGGCGTGGCGGCGCAAGGGACCGGGCCGCATCGAGGGGTCATCGCCAACCGGAGCCCTCCATGCGTTCCCCTCGCCTTCTCGCCCTGCTCGCAACCCTCGCCTTGGCCGGCGCGGCCTCCACCCCCACTTGGGCATCCGAGCCGCATGTCGGCTTCATGCGCCTGTCCGCGCCCGACGCCAGCGGTCCGCCGATCGAGGTCGGGGTCTGGTACCCCACCGACACGGCCGAGACCGCCCCGGCGGGCGGCATGGAGAGCCTGCCCGTCGCGACCGGTGCGCCGGTCGTCGGCAAGCATCTGCCGCTGGTGGTCATGTCGCACGGCAACGGCGGCTGGTTCGGCGGTCACTACGACACCGCCGCCGCCTTGGTCAGGAAGGGCTTCGTGGTCGCGGCCCTGACCCACACCGGCGACAACTACCGCGACCAGAGCCGGGCGCTGGAGATGACCGAGCGGCCCCGCCAGCTATCCGTGCTGATCGGCTACATGCTGGACGCCTCGCCGATGCACGCGCGGATCGATCCGGCCAAGGTCGGCGCCTTCGGCTTCTCGTCGGGCGGCTTCACGGTGCTGGCGGCGGCCGGCGGCGAGCCGAACCTGGCCGCGACCTTCCCCGCCCACTGCCTGAAGCACCCGGGGAACTACGACTGCCGCCTCGGCGCCGGCAAGCCGCTGCCGGCAAGCACGCTCGCCCCGACCTGGACCCACGACGCGCGTATCAAGGCCGTGGTCTCGGCCGCGCCCGCGCTGGGCTTCTCGTTCGGCCGCGAGGGCCTGAAGGGCGTCACCCAGCCGCTGCAACTGTGGAAGGCCGGCGACGACGAAATCCTGCCCGATCCCGACTATGCCGAGGCGGTGCATCGCGCCCTGCCCCGCGCCCACGACTACCGCGTCGTGCCGGGGGCGCGACATTTCGACTTCCTGGCGCCGTGCGGTCCGCAGGCGGCCAGGCAACTGCCCAGCCCCTTGTGCGCAAGCGCTCCGGGCTTCGACCGGGCCGCTTTCCACGCCGATTTCAACAGGCAGGTTGCGACATTCTTCGCCACCCATCTGGGCGTCGGCGAACACTGAATTTCATGCCCGATTAACCATGATGGCCGAGTCTGCGCGGGTCGCTTCCAGGAGCCGTCTTGCGCAGTCTCATCGCCGCCGTCGAACGTCTTGACCCGCTGACCGTCTTCGGACGCGTGGCGGCCGTCAACGGCCTCCTGATCGAGGCTCGCGGCGGCCTGACGCGCCTGGCGGTCGGCGCCCGGGTCGAGATCGAGCGCATCGGCGCCCCGGTGCTGCCGGCCGAGGTGGTCGGCTTCCGCGAGACCCGCGCCCTGCTGATGCCCTTCGGCCCGGTCGAGGGCGTGGCTCCCGGCGCCGAGATCCGCATCATGCCCGAAGGCGCCACCGTGCGCCCGACCAAGGCCTGGCTGGGCCGCATCATCAACGCCTTCGGCGAGCCGATCGACGGCCTGGGCCCGCTGCCGCAGGGCGAGGTTCCGTACCCCCTGAAGACCCCGCCGCCGCCGGCCCACGCCCGCGGCCGTGTCGGCGAGCGCCTGGACCTGGGCGTGCGCTCGATGAACGTCTTCACCACCACCTGCCGCGGCCAGCGCCTGGGCATCTTCGCCGGTTCCGGCGTCGGCAAGTCGGTGCTGCTGTCGATGCTGGCCAAGGAAGCCACCTGCGACGCCGTCGTCGTCGGCCTGATCGGCGAACGCGGCCGCGAGGTGCGCGAGTTCATCGAGGAGACCCTGGGCGAGGAAGGCCTGCGCCGCGCCATCGTCGTGGTCGCCACCTCGGACGAACCGGCCCTGACCCGCCGGCAGGCCGCCTACATGACCCTGGCCATCGCCGAGTTCCTGCGCGACCAGGACCAGGAGGTGCTCTGCCTGATGGACTCGGTGACCCGCTTCGCCATGGCCCAGCGCGAGATCGGCCTGGCCGCCGGCGAGCCTCCGACCACCAAGGGCTACACGCCCACCGTCTTCACCGAGCTGCCCAAGCTGCTCGAGCGCGCCGGCCCCGGGCCCATCCGCGCCGACGGCACCACCGCCGCGCCCATCACCGCGCTCTTCACCGTGCTGGTGGACGGCGACGACCACAACGAGCCGATCGCCGACGCCGCGCGAGGCATCCTCGACGGCCACATCGTCATGGAGCGCTCGATCGCCGAGCGCGGCCGCTTCCCGGCCATCAACGTGCTCAAATCGATCAGCCGGACCATGCCGGGCTGCCAGCTGCCGCACGAGCGCGACATCGTCAAATCCGCCCGCCAGGTGCTGTCGGCCTATTCCAACATGGAAGAGCTGATCCGCATCGGCGCCTACCGCGCCGGCGCCGATCCCACCGTCGACCGGGCCATCCAGCTCAATCCGGCGGTCGAGGCCTTTCTCAGCCAGAACCCCGACGAAGCCACGAGTCTTGACGATTCGTTCAACTTCCTCGGCCAGATTCTCCAAAGCGCCGCCTGAAGCGCCCGTACCGAGTAAGCCAGCATGACCAAGTGGGCCGCCTCCCTGATCCGCATCTCGAACCACGAGGTCGAGACGCTGCAGAAGCGCCTGGCCGAGGTGGTCGACCGCCGCGAAACCGCGCAGATGAAGCTGGCCACGATGGAGGCCGAAGCCGAGATCGAGATCCGCAACGCCGAGGGCGACGTTTCGGCCGGCTGGTACATGATCGGCTACCGCAAGGGCCTGGAAGTGCGCCGCGCCGAGACCCTGCTCGAGATCGACCAGATCAGCATCGAGGAAATCGGCGCCCGCGACGCCCTGTCGATGGCCTTCGAGAACCTCAAGAAATACGAGCACGTCGCCGAGACCGCCAAGGTCGCCCTGGCCAAGAAGGTCGGCAAGCTGGAGATGGCGGCGCTCGACGAGCTTGGCCTGCGCCGCGCGGCGATGGGTCGATAACGTCCTTCTCCCCTTGCGGGAGAAGGTGTCAGCGAAGCTGACGGATGAGGGGTCGCAAGGCTCCTCCGCAAGCTTCCGAGAGACCCCTCACCCGACCTCCTTCGGAGGCCACCCTCTCCCGCAAGGGGAGAGGGATCGTGATGAACTTCACCCTTCCCCAACCTCCCCGTGCTTTCCTCGCGACAGATCGCCGCGAGGGTTTCATGTCCGACGTCTCACGCCGCGCCGTGCTCGGCTCCAGCCTGGCGCTGGCCGCCTGCGGGCAGAAGGCGCAAAGCCAGCCGGTTCCGGCCGACCTGCCGCCGCTGAAGACGATCGCGCCGTTCCGGATCGGATCCTCGGTCCAGGCCCTGCATCTGGACGATCCGGCGCTGGCCGCCCTGCTGCGCCGGCAGGTCAATCAGCTGACGCCCGAGTGGCAGATGAAGATGGAATACATCGTCCAGCCGGACGGCTCGTTCCGCTTCGACGCCCCCGACAGGATCGCCGCCTTCGCCGCCGCCAATGGCATGGCCCTGCTGGGTCACGTGCTGGTCTGGTACGCCCAGGCGCCCGAGGCCTTCGAGCGGCTGGACGAGAACCGGGTCAGCTTCGAGCAGGCCTATCGCAACTACATCCTGGCCGTGGCCGGGCGCTATCGCGGCAAGGTGATCGGCTGGGACGTGGTCAACGAGGCGGTCGCGGAAGACGGCGACGGCTGGCGGACGAGCCTGTGGTCCAGGCGCCTGGGCGACTTCGAGCACATCGCCCTGGCCTTCCGCACGGCGCGCGAGGCCGACCCCAGCGCGACCCTGCTGCTGAACGACTACAATCTCGAATACATGCCCAGGAAGCGGGCGACCTTCCTGAAGCTGGCCGAGCGCCTCCTGGCGTCGGGCGCGCCGCTGACGGGGATCGGGACCCAGATGCACGTCGCCGCCGACATCCGCCCGGGCGAGATCACCACCATGATGAAGGACCTGGCGAGCCTTGGCCTGCCGATCCATCTCTCCGAACTCGACGTGTCGCTGGTGCGCTCGGACAACAAGCTGCTGGGCCGCGCCGAGCTGGAGCGCCGCCAGGCCCGCACCTACGGCGAGGCGGCCGAGGCCTTCATGGCCCTGCCGCAACGCCAGCGCTTCGCCTTCACCCTGTGGGGCCTGCGCGACAAGGATTCGTGGCTGAAGAAGGAGAACGCGTCGGACGCTCCCGCGCCGTTCGACGACGCCGGCCGGCCCAAGGCGGGCGCGGCGGCGCTGGTCGAGACGTTCAGGCGGGGCTAGGCCCCCGGCCCGCGGACGCTGGTGGCCACCGCGTGGTCGGCGTCGTTGGCCTGGCGCAGGGCGCGCAGGTCTTCGCTGATGCGGAAGACGGCGACGTAGAACTCGCAGAAGGCGCGCCACAACAGCACCATGCCGGCGGCGACCAGCAGGCCGGCGATCAGCACGGGGAAGGCCAGCAGCAGCGAAGCGACGCCGCGCTCCTTCAGCGCCAGACCCACGGCCGCGCCGACGACGGAAAAGGCGAACAGGGCCACGACGCCCAGGCCCGCCCAGTAGATCAGGTGGATGACCGGCCCGGTCACCAATCGGTCGAAGGTCAACAGATCCCAGAACAGCGCGCCAGAACCACGCGCCTTGGATTTCCTGGCCGGAGCCATCCGACACACCTCATGTCAGCGGACTGGCGGAGACCGCCGAAGTTTACGCTGCATCGCTAGCAGCGTGAGGCCCGCTCGGCAATGCCGGGCGGGCCTCGTGCGTGTTCGGAAGAAGGGACGCTGTTACTTGGGAGCCGCCGCGCCGGCCAGGGCCGCGTCGATCTGGGCCTTGGTGGCCGTGGTGCTCACGCTGCCGTCGGCGCCCGTGCTGAGGCTGGCCTTGGGCAGGGCGAACTTCTTGTCGCCGCTGCTGACCACGACGTTGGCCGAGCCATCGGCGCCGGTCGAGGTGCCGCTGACGGTGCCGACCACGGCGCCGGCCGGGTCCTTGATCTCGGCGCCGACGGCGACGTCGGCCGAGACGTTGGCGGACGACGGCGTGCCGGCCGAACTGGCGGCCGCGGCGCTGCTGTCAGCCGGCGGGGTGGTCGAGGTGGTGTCGGCCGGCGGCTGCGTGCTGGCGGCCGGCGGTTGCGCGGCGGCCGGATCGGCCGGCGGCTGGGTGGCGTCTTGAGCGTAAGCGGCGCCAGCCATCGAAAGGGTCGCGGCGGCGGCGAGGTAAGCAAACTTGGTCTTCATAATGCGCTCCGTCGGAGGGCCCCTGCCCGATCATCCAACGCAGCCCGGTTTGTAACGGTTCCGAAACAGCGCGTGATCGCGCGCCTCACGGCGTCGTGGCGACAAGCTTGGGCGCTTCCTGCACCGGCCCCTCGTCGTCCTTCAGGCTGGCGGCCTTCATGGCCGACTTCAGCGTGTAGATCGACGGATCCTTGCTGGTCGAGAAAGCCAGTTCGGCCGTCAGGGCCGGGTTCTCGGCCTCGTTGGCGAAGCCGCCCTCGCGCACGCCGTTGAAGGTGACCGCGTAGCTCTTGCCGGGCTTGGTGCCGCACAGCAGGACGAAGGTCCTGCCGTCGTTCAGCAGGCGCGGCGCGCGAACGCATTCGGGCTTTTCGCCGCCGGCCCCGGCCGCGTAGTTCCAGGCGCCGGGCAGCATCTTCTGGTCGAAACTGACCTTCAGCACCAGGATTCCCGGGGCCACGGCCTGTCCGGCCGCGGGCCAGGTGGCGGTCACCTTCGGCGGCTGGGTCGGCGGCATCACCGTCACCGGCGAGACGGGGGTCGGCTCAGGCCGCGAGGCTTGCGCGAGCGCGCCGCCCGCTACGGCGAGGGCGGCCAGGACGGGAAAGGCGAGGACGGCGATGCGCATGGTCTGACAATGGCGATCAAGCGCGGCCTTCTCAAGGCGCCGTTCGGCGAAGCGGGCCGGCCTTTCGTTACAAGGTTTTCATTCAGGTCATGTTCACGCCGGGCGATACTAGCTTGGCCGCATCAACCGGCCTCGACGCCGGCCTTTCGGGAGACCTTCGCCATGCGCACCGCCCTCGCCTTGATCGCCGCGACGAGCGCCCTCGCCGCCACGGCGGCCCCCGCCCTCGCCCAAGGCCCCGGCCGCGGCGACCGCTATGAGGAACGCCCCCGCGGCTCCTACGAGCAGAGCTGCCGCAACATCAACGTCCGCCGCGGCGAGATCACCGCCGAATGCCGCGACCGTCGCGGCCGCTGGCAGTGGTCCAGCGCCAGCGCCGATTGCCGCGAGATGGAGAACCAGGACGGTCGCCTGGTCTGCGTCCGGGGCGGCGGACGTCCGGGCGGTCCGGGCGGTTCGGGCGGCCCCGGCTGGGGCGGCGGCCGCGGCGCCGACGCGGTGATCTTCGAGCACGCCGGCTATGGCGGCCGGGCCTACGAGGTGCGCGGCGACATGCCCGACTTCACGCAGATCGGCTTCAACGACAAGGCCTCGTCGATCCAGATCCGTCGCGGTGAATGGGAGCTGTGCGACGACATCTACTACCGCGGCCGCTGCTGGCGGGTGTCGGCCGACATGGGCCTCTTCCCGCGCGACATGAACGACCGCGTCAGCTCGATCCGCCGAATCCGCTGATCGGCCCTAGTTTGCCCGCCCTAATTTGGTCGAGAACTCGACCTTGAAGCGGCGCGCGGGGCGGCTAAGCTCCGCGCGCCTTTTCATTCGGGGAACGCCCATGCGCAAGATCATCGTCCTCGCCGCCGCCGCGGCCGCCCTGCTGGTCTCGGCCTGCAACACCATCGAAGGCGTGGGCCGCGACGTCTCGGCCGCCGGCCGCGCGGTCGCCGACACCGCGCGCGACGCCAAATAGGCCCTCAGGGCTTCCCGGCGCGTTTTGTCGCACGGCGGGCGCGCCGCCTCGCCCAATACCGGCCGCAATGGCGCGCCAGATTTGCCGACGTCGAGGCAAGTAACCCGCGTGACGTCGTTCGACATCCAAAGCTTAACCGGAAGCCGCCCGCCATTAACCTTGCCGGAAAATTCATTCGCGCGCGACACGCGCAGAGGATGAAGTCTTCCAGCAATCTCCCGGTTCAGGGACGAATATCTGCTTCCAAAGCGCGCATGCGACCGAAAGTGCTATTTGCACCAAGCGTCGCCGGAGCCATATGGACGCCATGACCGACCGACCCGTACCCAGCGTCCTTACCGGCATGAAGAGAGGCGTCCGCCATCGCTGCCCCAACTGCGGCGAGGGCAAGCTGTATTCGCGCTACCTGAAGGTCGAGTTCGATTGCGAGGCCTGCGGCCATCACCTGGCCGCCTACCCCGCCGACGACGGTCCCGCCTACTTCACGATCCTGATCGTCGGCCACCTGTTCGTGGCCCCCCTGCTGCTGTTCCCGTTCATCTGGCAGGCCTCGCCGTGGCTGGTCGCGCCGCTGACCATCCTGCCGCTGGCGGCCCTGACCCTGATGCTGCTGCCGCGCGTCAAGGGCGCGGTGATCGGCGCCCTGTGGGCCAACGGCCTGCGCAAGGCCGAGGACGCCCCCGGCGGCTGACCGAACGAGCGACGGCGGAACCGTCGCCGCACAGGCCGCATTCCCTCCCCGAAGCCCAGGCGCGCCGAACGCGGTTCGCCGGCACATATGGGAGACCCGAATGCTCGGCACGATCCTCATCATCATCCTGATCCTGGCGCTGATCGGCGCCCTGCCCACCTGGGGCCACAGCCGCTCGTGGGGCTACTTCCCCAGCGGCGGTCTCGGCCTCGTCCTGGTGATCATCATCATCCTGGTCCTCATCGGCAGGATCTGACGCCCCTCTTGGAGCGCGGCGGCGAACGCGCATAAGGTTCTTCCAACGGCCCATGGCCGACCAGGGGAGCCCGCATGACCGACGCCGCCGCGCCGCAGCCCGCCGCCGTGACCCTGACCCCGGCGCAGCGGGCCCGGGCAATCCTCGGCGGCTCGGCCGGCAACCTCGTCGAATGGTACGACTGGTTCGCCTACGCCGCCTTCACCCTCTATTTCGCTCCGCACTTCTTCCCCAAGGGCGACCAGACCGTGCAGCTGCTTCAGGCGGCGGCGGTGTTCTTCCTGGGGTTCGTGGCCCGCCCGGTCGGCGCCTGGCTGATGGGTCACTACGCCGACCGCTCGGGGCGCCGCGCGGCGCTGAGCGTCTCGGTGTCGCTGATGTGCGCCGGGGCGCTGATCATCGCGCTGACCCCCGACTACAAGACCATCGGCCTGTTCGCCCCCGCCGTGCTGCTGATCGCCCGCGTGCTGCAGGGCCTGTCGGTGGGCGGCGAGTACGGCGCCAGCGCCACCTACATGAGCGAGATGGCCGGCAAGAGCCGCCGCGGCTTCTGGTCCAGCTTCCACTACGTGACCCTGATCGCCGGCCAGCTGATCGCGCTCGCCGTTCTGATCATCCTGCAGCGCCTGCTGCACAAGGATGACCTGGCCGCCTGGGGCTGGCGCATTCCCTTCGTGATCGGCGCCTTGCTGGCCGTGGTGGTGTTCTGGATCCGCCGGGGCCTGGACGAGAGCGCCTCGTTCAAGGCCGCCGACAAGCCGGCCGAGGGCATCGGCAAGTCGCAGCGCAACCTCGCCAGCCTGTTCTTCGTGCTGACCCTGGCGGCCGGCGGCTGGGTGCTGGCGCGGCCGGGCCTGGTTCCACAGGTGCTGGCCGGCGCCTTCCTGGTCGCCTTCTTCGCCACGCTGATCGCGCCGCTTCTGCGCCGCCACCCGCGCGAGACCCTGATGATCATGGGCCTGACCGCCGGCGGCTCGCTGACCTTCTACGTCTACACCACCTACATGCAGAAGTTCCTGGTCAACACGGCCGGGTTCGACAAGGCCGCCGCCTCCGAGATCAGCGCCATCAGCATGATCGTCTTCATGCTGATGCAGCCGCTCGCCGGCTGGCTGTCGGACAAGGTGGGCCGCAAGCCGCTGCTGATCATCGCCTATGCCGGCGGGGCGCTGACCATCTGGCCGATCATGAGCGGCATCGCCGCCACCGACTCCATCGGCGTGGCCCTGGCCCTGATCATCGTCGGCATGACCTTCCAGTCGGGCTACACCTCGATCAGCGCCGTGGTGAAGGCCGAGCTGTTCCCGGCCCACGTGCGCGCCCTGGGCGTGGCCCTGCCCTACGCGGTCGCCAATGTGCTGTTCGGCGGCACCGCCGAGATGGTCGGCCTGGCCTTCAAGCACGGCGGGATCGAGAGCGGCTTCTACCTCTATGTCGCCGCGATCATGACGGTGGGCCTGGTCGTCTCGGTCCTGCTGCGTGACACCGCGAGACACAGCCTCATCGCCGAGGATTGACCGGCGCGCTCCGCCGGATATCCCCTGTCGTCGACTCCCGTTCCTGCGCAGCGCCCTTCATGCCGATTCTCGACATCCTGGCCATCAGCCTCTTCGTCTTCGCCTGGCTGTTCTACGAGCCGCTGCTGCGGCGCCTGGGCCAGGGCAAGAACCTGATCAACACCGACATGACGGTGATCCGTCGCCGGTGGATGACCGAGATGGCCGTGCGCGAGGTCGCCCTGCTGGACGGCCAACTGCTGGGCCACGCCATCAACTCGGCCAGCTTCTTCGCCTCGTCGAACCTGATCCTGATCGCGGCGGCGGCCGGCGTGCTGTTCGGCGGCGACGCGGCGCTGAAGAGCGTCGAGGGCCTCAAGGTGCTGGCCGAGACCACGCCGGTGATGTTCCAGATCAAGCTGGGCCTCGTGCTGCTGACCCTGGCCCGGGGCCTGCTCGACTTCATCTGGGCGCTGCGCCAGATGAACTACTGCCTGGCCGCCATCGGCGCGACGCCGATGTGGGCGCCGCCCTCGGTGCTGGCCGAATACGCCGAAGCCGCCGGCGGCATCCTCAACCCGGCCCTGTCGGCCTTCAACGCCGGGGTGCGCGGCTACTACTTCGCCCTGGCGGCGGCGGCCTGGCTGCTGGGCCCCATCGCCTTCCTGACCGCCAGCATCGGGGCGCTGGTCCTGTTGGTCTGGCGCCAGCGCCGCAGCCGCGCCTCCGTGGCCGTGCGCAAGGTCCGCCAGATCCTCGAGCGCCAGCCGGTGGTGTATGGGCCGCACATGCGGGGAACGGCGGGCGAGCCGCCGGAGGATCGGATCTAGTCGAAAAGAACCTCCCCCTGTGGGGGAGGATCTATCCATCCGGATGCTCCCCCCTGGGGGAGCTGTCGGCGAAGCCGACTGAGCGGGCCGCGAAGCGGCTAGAGCCCCAGCTCCGCCCGCTTCTTCTTCGTCAGCTTGGCCGCGACCAGCGCATGGGCCGTGTTCAGCCAGTCGGCGACCTCGGCGTCGTCGAAGGACGCCAGGTCGTCGAGCTTCACCCATTTGGCGCGAGCCAGGTACGGGGCGGGAATCGCCCGCCCCGTTTCCGTCAGCACCTCGAAGGCGACGTCCGAGGCCTTGAACGACACCCCGCCCTGGGCCGCGCCGGGTCCCATGACGGCGAACATCTTGTCGCCGACCTTGTAGACCTGGTCGTCGCCCCACTGGACGGTCATGGTCGCCGCGGGCAGCGCCATGGCGGCGGCGTGGAAGGCCTCGGGGCTCATCAGGCCTCGACGCCCACGCCGATCGGGCAGGTCACGCCGGTGCCGCCGATGCCGCAATAGCCGCCCGGGTTCTTGGCCAGGTACTGCTGATGATAGTCCTCGGCGAAGTAGAACGGGCCGGCGACCGAGATCTCGGTGGTGATGTCGCCCAGGCCCTTGTCCGACAGCGCGACCTGATAGGCCTCCTTCGAGGCGGCGGCGGCGGCGGCCTGGGCGTCGTTGGTGGCGTAGATGCCCGAACGATACTGGGTGCCGATGTCGTTGCCCTGGCGCATGCCCTGGGTGGGGTCGTGGTTCTCCCAGAACACCTTCAGCAGGGCCTCGTAGGTGACGACCTTGGGGTCGAACACCACCAG
Organism: Caulobacter sp. CCNWLW153; assembly: GCF_036889365.1. Lineage (NCBI taxonomy): Bacteria > Pseudomonadati > Pseudomonadota > Alphaproteobacteria > Caulobacterales > Caulobacteraceae > Caulobacter > Caulobacter sp. CCNWLW153. The sequence continues at coordinate 178,081 of NZ_JBAKFV010000003.1, read as the reverse complement.
CACGACTTCGGTGTGGCCGGTGCGGCCCGAGCAGACCTCCTCGTAGGTCGGGTTGGGGGTGATCCCCGCGGCATAGCCGGCGGCGGTGACCAGCACGCCCGGCACCTTCCAGAACACGCGCTCGACGCCCCAGAAGCAGCCCATGGCGAACACGGCCGTCTCCAGGCCGTCGGCATAGGGGCCCTTCAGCTGGGCGCCGTTGACGAAGTGGGTCTGCGCGGTCGGGATCGCCGCCTCGCGCCCGGGCAGGGCGGTGTCGACGGTCGGCATCTCGAGGGACTTCTTGAACAGCATGGCGGGGCCTTTCGGAGGCGGGAGTTCCTTGCCCGCCGATATAAGTCGTCGCGGCGTCGTTTTCATCCCGTAACGGCGCTTGCTACGAGTCGCTGCTTGAGTATATTGCGCCCCTTCCCGCGCCGGGGGTCTCAACCGCCCCCGACCCGAGTGCGCTGGTGAGGTGGCCGAGTGGTTGAAGGCGCACGCCTGGAACGCGTGTATAGGGGAAACTCTATCGAGGGTTCGAATCCCTCTCTCACCGCCACCACACCCCTCAAGATATTGATTTTCATCAATATTTTTACACCGGGAATTGCGCGACCACTTTGCGCCTCACCTGTGCTCGGAGCTGGCTGGGCCAGCGCCAGATTATTTTTCACACGTCGTGTCGCCTCAGGAGCGGCTCGCCCCGCTTGACCGTCTCCGCGCAATGCCAGGTTTGGCGGACAATGGGAGAATTGCCGGCCGCTTTCACGCGCTGGACTTTAGAGCAGGGTGGCGTACGCGAGACAGTACCGCACCGGCGGTGTTAACTCTTGGAGCGGCGATCTACGCGAGCCACGGGAAATGCGCCTCGCGCCTTCGCCGATTTTACGGAAGCCGCTTGCCTAGAATGTGACGATAGACCGTGAGTTTATCTCCGTGGAACACAAACTCAGCAACGCCGGGGCGTCCCACATGACAAGAGGCCAGGGCCTGTAAGCCATCTACGGCTTCCTTGAGAGACTCTGTATTCTCCGCCTCTGCTCGAACATGCAACTTCAACCAACCAACGCTTCCGCCTTGATCGGGCGACAGGCACAGATGAGCTTCGGCTCTTCGCCGCGCGCCATCAAGCGTCACCGGCCCCCAGACGATCTCATCGTTTATTTGGCCAGAGCATGCACTTTTGTCCGCAGGCTGCTCGTCGATCTCGATCTGGCCATGGCGGAATGTGAATTTCGTTGTGGCAGTCGACGACTGCGGCCGCCAACGCATCTCGACGGATTGTGGATCGACTACCGAGTAACAGGCATAGGCAGAAATCGAGTTCAACGGCGGAGGCGGCGGATCAGCCAAAGCCGGGAGCGCTATGATCCACGCGGGCAAAACCGCAGCGGCGGCCAGCCTCATCTTCAACTCGTACGGCATCCTCAATACGGCAGCCCCAGATATGTGACGTTGGCTCCAGGCTTTTTTATGATTTCGTCGACCTGTCCGCTAGTCATTTGGCGCCCTCGGGTTGAGCCCATGATGTTGTTTTCGAAGCCCTGATCCACAACGCCGGTCGCCTGGTTGTATCTGTCACTGGCGCCTAGCAACCCTTTCGGCCCGTCGTGGAGTACATCATGGGCGACCGCGGCGGCGGCGTCAGGGCGATCAGAACGGATGTGACCAGTGTCATCTTGAAGATTTATTCCTTCTCCACGACCACTTTCCTGCTTGGCGGCCATGGCGGTATCTTTGCCAGGGCTAAAGTCGAAGTTGATCGCGTCGGACGCCCCCGCGCCCGGAACCACGCTGACCGATAAGTTATAACCGCCATCGTTGGTCTTGATCTCACTGGCCACAGCTTGGACTTCGGACATCGTCGTCGGCGTGACCCCGCTTCCAGTAAGTGTCAGAGCATATTCGAGCTTCACGCTGTTGGTCTGAATATCAACAGTGATCCGCGGATCCAGGCCCGTGCTATCCGTCTTGTTGAGCGGGTCACCATTGACATAGGCATAGAGGTTCATGTCGGCCTCGTAGCCGATGGGGTCGACCTGCAGAAACCAGCCGCGAGCCGGATCATAGGCCCGGGCCTTGTAGTGGTAGAGCTTCAGCTCCGGCAGGACGATCTGGCCTGTATAGCGAAGACGGCTGCCCCCGCCCCAGTTGTCGCCGGGCTCGCCATAGGGCCCGTAGGTGTAGACCGCCGCCGCGCCGCCGCTCGCCGTCGCGATCACCGAGCCCTGCCGGTCGGCGTGCAGGCTACGCGCATCGCCAAAGCCGGCCCCTTCCCACCAGAGCACCGCCTCGTCGACGCCATAGCTGGGCACATAGCGCCGCAGGAGCGCGCCCGAGCCGTCATACTCCGCCACAAGCTTGTCGCCGGCGTAGAGGAACTGAGTGACGACGCCGTTGATCGTGGTCCTGGAAAGCCGCCCCAGGGGATCATATTCCAGGCTGGCGCTCGCCGGCCCGCTCATCGCGGTCAGGCGGTTCTCGCCGTCGTAGGCGAAGATGCGCCCGCCACCGTCCTGGATCAGGTTCTGCCTGGCGTCATAGCCGCCCGTCGCAGCGATCGCCGCATCGCGATTGAGAGCGTCGGCCGTGACGTTGCGACTGACGGTTTCCCCATTCCAGACATAGGCGCCGTTGGACACCGTCTGGCCAACCGTCTGCCCCGCGGCGTTGTAGTCGAAGCCGAAGGCGACGTCCTGAGTTGCACCGGGCAGGTCGTGGGCCAGGCTGGTCATCTGGTTGCCCACGTCGAAGCCCCAGGTGGTCGTCGCCCCCGTCCCGTAGCTGGCCGAGGTCCGTCGCCCCCAGATGTCGAAACCATAGGTCAGGAACGGCGCATTGGTGGTCAAGGCGACCGCCTTCAGCCGATTGGCCGCGTCGACGGTGTTGACCACATAGTTTCCATCGGGCCACGTCAGTCGGGTCCGATTGCCGCTCTTGTCGTATTCGTAGATCAAGGTCCGACCGAGGCTGGCCTCGGTTCTTTGCCGGCCGGCGGTGTCATAGGTGTAGGTCACCCCCTGTCCGCTGCCCGTAAAATGCGTCGAGGTCGCCCGGCCGGACAGGTCATAGACGTAGGTGACGTCGGCAATCGAGGCGCCGCCCTTGGAAACCACGCGGTTGAGGGCGTCATATCCGTAGCCGATCACCGTTCCGTCGCGCCGTCGCCAGCTGGTTCGGTTGCCGTTGGCGTCGTAGCCGTACAGGTCGTAGTCGGCGCCATTGGCCACGGTCAGTTGTCCGGGAGCGGCGCGGTTGGGACTGGAATAGTGGGTGTAGGTAAGGCGGTCGAAGTCGTCGTAGCTGTAGCTCGTGACATTGCCGTTGGCGTCGTAGACCAGGCCCAAGGTTCCGTTCAGACGCCAAACATTGAACTGATAGCGACGCGCATCGGCCGTGCCGACGGCCTGGAACACCCGCAGCACCTGACCCGCGGCGTCATATTCGGTCTGAGCGACCCGATCTGGACCCTGGCTGCCCTCGGCCTGCAGGGCGCAGGCGTTCGGGCGGTCGGACGCCTCGTAGAGGGCGGCGAAGACCCCCGGGTTCATCCGCACCGCCGTACAGACGGCGCGATTGGACGCGTCATAGTTCGTCTGGGTCAGCTTCGCGGCCGTCGTACCCGGCGAACGATAGACCTGGGTCTTGTTGCCCACCGCGTCATAGCGCGTCAGCGTCGTCTGGTTGGCGACGAAGTTGCTGTAGCTGACCACCCCGCCGCTGACCGAAACGCTATCGACCGTGCCCACGTCCAGCCGCACCACCCGCCCCACCGCATCGTAGGTCGTCTGGGTGGCGCCACGCTTGAGCGGACCGGCGGCTCCGTCCGGATCCGGCCCGATCTTCATCGTCGGCCGCCGCTTCTCGTCGTACTTGAAGTAGCTGGTGTAGTCGCTCGCGCTATAGCCCTGGGCCCGGGCCGCGCCACCGGCCAGGCAAACCACAAGCACCAGAACGCTACCCGCGCCCAGCCATCCAGCCCGGCCCGAACGCAGCCCGACCTGGCCGCCCATCACGAGCACCCTCCGCCACGCGCCTCGGTCTCGCTGATCGAGGTCATTCCGGAATGATCTTGTATTTGCCGTTAGCGATGGCGAATCGAGCGCTTCCACGCCATCCGGGCCCGCTCGCATTAATCCGGTACGGGCCCGCGCCGATCTCTCTGGCCGGACCTCTGTCCCAAAAGCCTTCCGGCGTCACACCATAGGCGACTTCCGACAAGTTGCGGCAGTCGCGCGCGCCAAGATGCCAGAGTGCGGTCGCGCCATCGTCGGTTCGGATGGTCAGGGCCGTTACGCAAGCCTTTGCGCCCTTGAGCTGAAACTTCGGCGCGCCTTCTGAACCGCTGATCGTCACGTCCACTTCGCGTGAACAGGACAGACCCGTCGCGCCGAGGCAGACAATCACCGCCATGGTCGCAACGCGACGGAGCCCCTGCGACATCAACATACGGAAGCTCCATCCTTACAACCGATCCTGGACCCCTGGGCCTTATCGGCGGTGATCGAAGATCCATCCATCGAGAACGTCCCCAGTCCTGCCTTGTTCAGCACCGAGGATAGTCGTGAGTTGTTGGCCTGATCGGCAGGCTTGGCGCCCGCGCCCCCCTGGGCGGAGTTGACTTGTTCCTCCACCACCTGAGCCTGCTGCTCGTAACCCAGCTCCGAAAGGTTGTCGTCCGCCGTCACGTTCGAGACGTCATAGGCCTTGTCCAGCCCGCGCTTGATGGTGTCGGCCGCGATGATCCCCGGCCCTTTGATGAGGCCCAACTTGGTCTGATACTGCCAGATATGTGTTGTTTCATGAGCTATCAGTCCAGGCTCCGAGACAGAAAGGTCGCCAGAATCGCTCTTTAAATAAATGGTGTTCCCAATAGTAATTGCTCCGTGACCGCGCTTGAATGCTATTGCTGCGGCCACATTCAAACCAGAGCCTTCCCGAATATTTACATCCTTATACTTTACGGAATCGCCAAAAATCTGGCGAACGATGTTCAGCTCGCCGTCTGTATAAGGCCTCTGGCCATCAGGATCGCGCAGATTGAGCGGGTCCCCATTGACATAGGCATAGAGGTTCATGTCGGCCTCGTAGCCGATGGGATCGACCTGCAGAAACCAGCCGCGAGCCGGATCATAGGCCCGGGCCTTGTAGTGATAGAGCTTCAGCTCCGGCAGGACGATCTGGCCCGTATAGCGAAGACGGCTGCCCCCGCCCCAGTTGTCGCCGGGCTCGCCATAGGGCCCGTAGGTGTAGACCGCCGCCGCGCCGCCGCTCGCCGTCGCGATCACCGAGCCCTGCCGGTCGGCGTGCAGGCTACGCGCATCGCCAAAGCCGGCCCCTTCCCACCAGAGCACCGCCTCGTCGACGCCATAGCTGGGCACATAGCGCCGCAGGAGCGCGCCCGAGCCGTCATACTCCGCCACAAGCTTGTCGCCGGCGTAGAGGAACTGAGTGACGACGCCGTTGATCGTGGTCCTGGAAAGCCGCCCCAGGGGATCATATTCCAGGCTGGCGCTCGCCGGCCCGCTCATCGCGGTCAGGCGGTTCTCGCCGTCGTAGGCGAAGATGCGCCCGCCACCGTCCTGGATCAGGTTCTGCCTGGCGTCATAGCCGCCCGTCGCAGCGATCGCCGCATCGCGATTGAGAGCGTCGGCCGTGACGTTGCGACTGACGGTTTCCCCATTCCAGACATAGGCGCCGTTGGACACCGTCTGGCCAACCGTCTGCCCCGCGGCGTTGTAGTCGAAGCCGAAGGCGACGTCCTGAGTTGCACCGGGCAGGTCGTGGGCCAGGCTGGTCATCTGGTTGCCCACGTCGAAGCCCCAGGTGGTCGTCGCCCCCGTCCCGTAGCTGGCCGAGGTCCGTCGCCCCCAGATGTCGAAACCATAGGTCAGGAACGGCGCATTGGTGGTCAAGGCGACCGCCTTCAGCCGATTGGCCGCGTCGACGGTGTTGACCACATAGTTTCCATCGGGCCACGTCAGTCGGGTCCGATTGCCGCTCTTGTCGTATTCGTAGATCAAGGTCCGACCGAGGCTGGCCTCGGTTCTTTGCCGGCCGGCGGTGTCATAGGTGTAGGTCACCCCCTGTCCGCTGCCCGTAAAATGCGTCGAGGTCGCCCGGCCGGACAGGTCATAGACGTAGGTGACGTCGGCAATCGAGGCGCCGCCCTTGGAAACCACGCGGTTGAGGGCGTCATATCCGTAGCCGATCACCGTTCCGTCGCGCCGTCGCCAGCTGGTTCGGTTGCCGTTGGCGTCGTAGCCGTACAGGTCGTAGTCGGCGCCATTGGCCACGGTCAGTTGTCCGGGAGCGGCGCGGTTGGGACTGGAATAGTGGGTGTAGGTAAGGCGGTCGAAGTCGTCGTAGCTGTAGCTCGTGACATTGCCGTTGGCGTCGTAGACCAGGCCCAAGGTTCCGTTCAGACGCCAAACATTGAACTGATAGCGACGCGCATCGGCCGTGCCGACGGCCTGGAACACCCGCAGCACCTGACCCGCGGCGTCATATTCGGTCTGAGCGACCCGATCTGGACCCTGGCTGCCCTCGGCCTGCAGGGCGCAGGCGTTCGGGCGGTCGGACGCCTCGTAGAGGGCGGCGAAGACCCCCGGGTTCATCCGCACCGCCGTACAGACGGCGCGATTGGACGCGTCATAGTTCGTCTGGGTCAGCTTCGCGGCCGTCGTACCCGGCGAACGATAGACCTGGGTCTTGTTGCCCACCGCGTCATAGCGCGTCAGCGTCGTCTGGTTGGCGACGAAGTTGCTGTAGCTGACCACCCCGCCGCTGACCGAAACGCTATCGACCGTGCCCACGTCCAGCCGCACCACCCGCCCCACCGCATCGTAGGTCGTCTGGGTGGCGCCACGCTTGAGCGGACCGGCGGCTCCGTCCGGATCCGGCCCGATCTTCATCGTCGGCCGCCGCTTCTCGTCGTACTTGAAGTAGCTGGTGTAGTCGCTCGCGCTATAGCCCTGGGCCCGGGCCGCGCCACCGGCCAGGCAAACCACAAGCACCAGAACGCTGCCCGCGCCCAGCCATCCAGCCCGGCCCGAACGCGGCCCGACCTGGCCGCCCATCACGAGCACGCTCCGCCACGCGCCTCGGTCTCGCTGATCAGATTACCCCGACCATCGAAGGTCTTGCAGGTAGTGGATGAAACGCCTGCAGGATCAACGGTTGATGCGGTCGGATTTCCTTTAGCGTCGTAGAGCGTGGTGGCCACAAGGCCCGTCGGGTCGGTGACTTTGGTAACGAGGCCCAGCGCGCCATACTCGTAGCGCCAAACGGGTCTGCCGCCGTCGACGGCAGGTTGGGTTACGGTCTCGATCTCGCCCGCGCCGCCCCCGTTCGCCTTATAGGTGTAGTCGGTTTGCTGGCCATAGGTCGCATCCGCTAGCGTGTTGTTGCGCGCGTCGCGGATCCAGCGCGGCTTGTTCCACGTCGGATCATACTCAGCCGTCACCACGAGAGGCGCAGCCAAGGAACCGGTTTTGGGGACCCTGCGCAGCTCGATGACGTTGTCTCGCTCATCATACTTGAACTCGGTGCGATCTCCTTCCGGCGCCGTTCGCGAGACAACACGGCCCAGGCTGTCGTAACCGCTTATGCTTTTGCGGCCCAACTCGTCGATCTGGCGAACGACACGGTCCTTCGTGTCGTACAGAATGCTCACGGCGCCCCCGGATGGATCGATGGACCCGCCCAAGCCAAGACCCGGCGCATGGATCTTCAAAGACGGTCGATCACCGAGATCGCCGAGCCGATCGTATATTTCCCGTACACGGTTCATGCGGTCATAGACGATGCGCTGTTGCGCGACGGTGGCGTTGTCAGGCGCGTAAATCTTGGCCAGGTATGGATAGGGCGAGGGCCGGTCGCCCGCGCCAGCCCGGCGCCATTCGAACTTCCAGACACCACCGCCGGCTTCCGTCAGGGTTTCCGGCTCGAGCACTTCCCAGTCCTGGATGTTGGCAAGCGTGGACGGGATCGGCATCGACGAGACGCGCCCGTCCGAACCCGTCGCCGTCAGCCGGTCGATGTCGATGTAGTAGCCCAGGCTGTTGGAGACCCTGGTCAGCCGGTCGCGGCAGGCCGAGACCCGCTGCAGGTAGAGGAGCGGCTGGGATTCGCAGTAGCTGAAGGTGACCGAGACGCCCTTGGGGAAGGTCCAGGTGCTGGCCGGGAAGCCGAAGGCTTTGGCCTTCGGATAGCGCACGGTGGTCGAGCCCATCCAGCCGGGATTCCATTCCCGCCAGTTGAACTGCAGCACGTCGCCGCTCTTGGCGCGCCGAGAATAGGAAACCTGATCGTAGAGCCAGGTCAGGCTGCGCGCGCCTGGCTCCAGCGTCGTCCTTCGCTCACCGGCCTGGGTTAGTTGGGCGGCCGAGCCGCGCGGCGCGGCGTAACTGCCGTCAACAAGACGCACGAAGGTCTCGTTCGACGGCCCTTGCGTGACCGTAACCACGTTGTTGTTCAGTTGGCGCGACATCCAGCGCATCACCGCCGCACCCGCCAGTTGGTTGCCGGCGGCGTTGGGATTGTCGCGGTAGAGCGCGAACGCACCTTCCAGCGCAGTTAGGGGGCCAGCCAGAGCCAGCGGGCTTGTCGACCCCATGCCCTCCAGCCCACCGCCGGAAGCTGCGGCCCGGATATCAAAGTTGTGGGTCCAGCCAAAGCTGCAGCCCGCGCATTTCGTTCCCCCAGCTTGAAACGTCCGCTGGAACGACAGGCTGTAGGGGAACTCACCGCCCCCGATTTTCAGATCGGCAGGCGGCGTGAAGGTGAACGCGCCCGTACGCAGGTCAGCGCCGTTGATCGACGAACGATCCTTGTACTGGTCCTTCAGCAGATCGGCCTGTTTTTCGGGCTTGAAGCCCTCCTTCTTCTCGGCGTCATCGCCCGTGCCGCCCCCCTTCAGGCCGCGGTCGAGCGAGGTGACCATGTGGGCGATGTGGCTGCCGTCGGCCTTGAAGGCGATCCAGGCGCAACCCCGGTGCATAGTGGCGTCCGTTTGAGGCACCCAAGGATTGGGACTGCTCCAAACGCTCGGCACCGGATTGGCCTGGCCCGGACCCAGCATGCGGTCGTTGGCCTGCAGCACGGAAAAGCCCTGGGTGGTCAGGCTGGAGCCCGCGCAGATCCTACCGCTGGCGGCCGCGCCGGCGCTGTAGGTCGCCACCGCGGGCGCCGCGATCCCGGCCGGGAACAGGTGATAGCGGATCGTGCTTGCCAGGTTCTGCTGCCCCCAGGGCAGGCGCTGGGCGGTCGAGGCGGTGTCCACCGCATCGAGCTGCTGCTCCATCACGCTGCCTTCGAGCATGGCCAGGGCCGCCGCCAGCGTGTGCCGGGTCGCCAGTTCGTCAGCGGCGTCACCGGTCACGCGCGAGGTGCTGTAGGCCGAATCCAGGTCGAGCCGCATCCCGCTGTCTTTTGGGGCGTCGCCCAGCATTTCGCCGGGATCGGCGATCCGGTTCTTGTTGCTGTCATAGACGAAGAAGTGCGCCTGCGAGTACGAGACGCCGAGGGTGTGATGGTGCTGCAGCCCGACCCCGGAAACCGTTTCCAGCAGTTCGGACGTCCGCGAGGCCTGGGCCAGCCAGCTGGCGCCCAGCTTGGACTTGACCGAGACCTGGGTGGTGCCAGCGTCCGACTGCACGAAGATCGTGCCGTCGGGAACGTTCGACTCCTCGACGGGGTCGGGGATCTTCTCGTCGCGTTCCTGATTGACCTCCTGCCCGAGCTTGCCCTGCAGCTCGTTTCCGGTGTCGCCCCAGCCATGAACGATGACGACGTCGTCGTAGCGGTCGACGTACTTGATCGCGTTGGCGTCCATGTACGCGCCGTTGGCGGCGGCGTAGGGGTGATTGACCGACAGGTTGATGGCGTAGGACTGCACGCTGTCGGTGTCGCCGCAGCCCGCGCCGACGATGACGCCGTCCACATAGACGCCGCCGATCGCCGTGCCGTAGCTGATATTGCGGTGCAGCGTCAGGCGGCGACCATAGATCTCGTCGACGAAGAAGCTGCGGCCGCACGATCCGGCAGTCATCGACAGGACCGTGCGATAGCGATCGGGCATGCCGCCCGTGAAACTCTGCCGGACGCTGAAAGACCCTGTCGTCGGGCTGGCTTCGGGCGCTTCGGAGAACCGGATGGTGCGCGCACCGGTGAGGTCGTCGCCGCCGCGCTCCTTGTAGGTCGTGCGCAGCTGGGTCAGCAGGGTCGTCGCCGAGGTCGACAGGGCCTGCTCGATGCCGGCGACGTTGACGCCGGCGACGTAGGGCGCGCCGCTCTCGCTCTGCGCCGTCGCCCCGCTCAGCGCGGTAGACACGAACCCGGCTCGCGAAAGACCCGCGACCGCCTTGGCGTCGATCGCCTGACCCACGTCGCTGGGCTTGTAGGAGGGATCGTAGGTTCGCGTCACGCCGCCGACCTCGACCTGGACCAGGACATGGCCGAGCGTGACGCTGGCGACATCGCCCGATCCGCTGATGGAAGCCGGAATCGCGCCGTTGGCCAGCAGGGCCGTGGCCGCGCTGACCGTCCTGACGCCTAGCCACTCGTCCAGCTGGGCGCCCGTAAGGGTCAGGTCGCCCACCACGTAGCGGGCCGAAGGGTGTCCAGCGGCGCGGAGCAGCTCGACCAGCAGCTGGGCCTGATCGAAGGACGTCCCCGAGCGATCGACCAGCGCGCCGACGGCGCCTTTCTGCAGGCCGTAGATCGGCACGATGCGGATGTTGTTGCGGACGAAAGTGAAGATCCGCCCCGGATCATTCCCCAGCGCCGCCGCCGCCTCGGTGATCTCCGGCGGCCTGGCGCTGGCCCACGGATAGGTGACCGTGGCGGGCTGCGAGGCGTAATAGGCCTCCGCGGCGCTCGGCGCCATCAGATCCGCCGCGCCGAAGCGAACGCCGGGAACCGTGCCTTCCTGAGCCGATACAGCGCCCGCTCCGAGCGCCAGGACCAGAACGCCGGCGCTCGCCGCGCCCAGTGCGCGACAACGCAGCGAAGAACCGGAAGGGATCATCGAAACCGAAGCTTTCACGTAATGGGCCAGCGGGATTGTTCGGCTCACGAGGCGGTCTCACGTTGGAAGGTGACGCTGACGGTGGAGGTGTAGGCCACACGCCCGGCCCCGTCGGTGACCTTGCAGCGCCAAACCGAAGTCCATTGGCCGTAGGTCGAAAGCGTGCGCGACCAGGTCGCCGTCGCCCCCGAGGGATTGACGGTGGTGGCGGTGTCGCCGGAGACGCGCTCCCAGGCGTAGGTGTAGGGCCCAACACCATTGGCCGTCGTCACGGTGACCGCCGGATCGCTGGTGATCGGCGCGGTTCCGTACCGTTGAGCGAACCAGCTGGGCGTGCTGACCCCAGCCGAGAAGACGGGCGTCGGCTGCACGTTGACAGTGACCGTGGCCGTGCCCGTGCCGCCGTATCCGTCGATGACATTGTAGTAGAAGCTGTCGGCGCCGACGAAGCCGGCCGCCGGCGTATAGGTCACCGACGCGCCGTTGGCTTGGGCCGTGCCGTTGGGCGCGCCCCAGGCGTTCGAGACGGCGAGCCCATGCCCTTCGGGATCGGAATCGTTGCCGCGCGGGTCGAAGGTCACCGCCTGGTTCTGGAACGTGCTCACCGCGTCGTTCTGCGGAGTCGGCGCCCGGTTCTGCACCGTGACGCTGACCGTGGCCGGCGCGCTGTTGCCTCCAGGCCCGGAGGCCACGTAGCTGAAGCTGTCGCTGCCGACATAGGCCCCGCTCGGCGTGTAGGTGGCGGTCGCGCCGTTCAGCGACACCGAGCCATGGGCCGGCTGGGCGCTGATCGCCACGCCCGAATACACCCCGCCCGGCTGCAGTTGGACCGAACCGCTGGTCAGCGAGAGAATGGACAGGCTGGTCGCGGCGGCGCTCGGCGCGGGCGGCAGGCCGACATTGATGCTGAACGTCCTGACCGGACCCGAGCCGCCGGCGGTGTAGGCGCGGAAGGTCCAGCTGTCGGGCCCGTAGTAGCCGGCGTGCGGCGTATAGGTCGACTGGTGGCCCACGCCGGCGACATGGGCGGGAGTGGAAACGCTGCCATGGGCCGGATTTGAAGCCAGCGCCACCTCGGCATAGTCGCCAGTGACCGGATAGGTGACCGCGACGGCGCTGTTGTAGGCCGTCGAGGCCGATCCGTTGTCGGACGACGGGATCGGGGGATTGCCGATCGAGACGTTGACGGTGCGCACCGCCGAAGAGCCGCCAGGACCGGTCGCGTGATAGGTGAAGCTGTCGGCGCCGTAGTTGGGCCAGGTCACCTTGTAGGTCGCCGTGGTTCCGGAGAACGAGACCGCGCCCTTGGCTGGCGCGGCGTCCAGGGCGACGCCCGTCGCCACGCCCGAGACCGGCAGGTTCAGGCTGGCGCTGCTGTTGTAGCCGACGCTGAGCGTGGCGTCGCTCGCGCCGGGCGCGGGCGGAGCGGCGACGTTGAGGGTAACGGTGCGGTTGCCCGACGAACCGCCGGGATTGGTGATGTTGTAGACGAAGCTGTCGGCGCCGTAGACGCCCGCGTTCGGCGTGTAGGGGATGTTCCAGCCACCGTTGGACCAGGTCCAGGCGCCCAGGCTGCCACGCGAGGGCTGGCTCACCAGGTTCAGCGAAACCCAGTCGCCGCCGCCAGGGAAGAAGACGTTGGCCGCGCTGTTGTAGCCCACCGACACGCCGATGTCCGACGCCGAAGGCGCGGGCGGATTGGCGATCGTCACCCCCACGCTGGCCGGCGCGCTTTCCCCGCCGGGCCCCACGGCCTTGTAGGTGAAGCTGTCGGCGCCATAGGCGCTGGTGTTGGGCGTATAGGTCGCCGTCGTTCCGCTGATCGACACCGAGCCCTTGGTCGGCGAAGCCACGACCGCAAGGCTCGAATAGACGCCCGAAGGCGACAGGGCGATGCTCTTGGCGGTGTTGTATCCAGTGCTGGTCGACACCGCCGCCGCGCCAGGCGCGACGGGCAGCCCGACCGTCAGGCTGGCCGTGGCCGGCGCGCTGGTCCCGCCTGGCCCGGTGGCCGTGTAGGTGAAGCTGTCGGCGCCGTAGTAGCCGTTCGCCGGCGTATAGGTCGCCGTCGCGCCCGAGACGACGACCGAGCCGTGGGCCGGGTTGGACGCCTTCGACAGGCTGGCGTAGACGCCGCTCGGCGCCAGGTTGAACGTCGCAGGCGTGTTGTAGGCGGTCGATGCCGACACCGCCGCAACGGTCGGCGCGGCCGGCGTGGCCACGGTGATGCTGACGCTGCCCGGGGCGCTTTCGCCGCCCGGGCCGACGGCCTTGTAGGTGAAGCTGTCGGCGCCGTAGGTCCCGTTGGTGGGCGTGTAGGTCGCCGTCGTCCCGCTGATCGACACCGAGCCCTTGGTCGGGGAGGCGACGACTGCAAGGCTGGTGTAGGCGCCCGACGGCGTCAGGGCGACAGCGGTCGCCGTATTGTAGGCCACGTTCGCCGCCACGTTGCCTACGGTTGGAGCCGGCGTCTTGGGAGAGGACGCCTGCTGGGTCCTGTTTCCAGCCGCATCGTAGGCATAGGTCACCGACGCGCCATTGGAATAGGTGACCTGAACCACCCGGCCCAGACTATCGTAGCGATACTTGACCGATTGCGTCTGGGCCAAAGCCTCCGCGCACACGCACGAGGCCATCAAAGCCGCCAGCCCCAGCCGGCTTCCAACACCCAACATGCAACCGCCCCCAGTCGCACGACGCGCGACACAACCGGGCCTCGCAAAGCGGCACGACAAAAACAACCCACGGCTAAGCTTCACACCCGCTAAAGCTGTGGAGAACTCCAAAGCGGCATCTCAAAGGTCTGCTGGACGGTTCTGCTTCTTCGGCCGAGACCAAAAAGGGGGCGAGGGCCACATCGGCCCGCCCCAACCTTAGGCGCCAAGACGTTCGCCATTCCGATCATCGAGCTGTCTCGCGCAGACGTCCTGCGACAGCGTCTGGCCTTTGGCGATGCGCCGGCCTCGCCTCCCGCGCGCACCCGGCAAGCATGTCGCGGTTGTGAGCAATCATCGCCCCACCATCCCGGCCGTCCTGCCACCTACGAACATCCGCGGTCTGCAGCATCCGCTCCCCCGCCGACCACAGATCCCGCCTCAGCGCCTCGAACGCCGCCGCCGGATCCATCGGCGCCCCATCTCCGACGGCAGGCCAAGCTCCGCCCGCCGGCCGCGCAGCAACGACTCCACCTGTGGATCGCGCTGCGCGCTCTTGGCCATGTCGCCCACCCCTTCAATCCTCTCGAAGCGCTTGCGTGTCGGAAAGCTGGTCGCGCTGTGCCCCGAAGGCTTCTGGCGCGAGGGCAATGTCGACATCGCGGCGGAGAAGGACGGCTTCAGGCAATCGCTCTACAGCCCCACCTCCCGCTCCACCCCAATCCCATCCAGGAAATCCTCGTCGTGGCTGACCACCAGCAGCGCGCCGTCGTAGCCGGCCAGCGCCGCCTCGACAGCCGCCACCGAGTCGAGATCGAGGTGGTTGGTCGGTTCGTCCAGGATCAGCAGTTGCGGCGGGGTCGGGCCGGCCAGCACGCAGGCCAGGGCCGCGCGCAGGCGCTCGCCGCCGCTCAAGGTCCCCGCCAGCCGGTCGGCGGCGCTGTTGCGGAACAGGAAGCGGGCAAGGGCCGCCTGGGCCAGGTTGCGATCGGCGCTCGGGTGCAGGCGCAGGAAGGCCTGCAGCAGCGTCTCGTCGTCGCGCAGGATCGCCAGCGACTGGTCGAGCATCACCGCCGGGACGCCGCGCGTCACCATGCCCGACGTCGGCGCCAGCACGCCGGCGGCCAGGTTCAGCAGGGTCGACTTGCCCGCGCCGTTGGGGCCGCGCACGGCCACGCGCTCGGGTCCGGCGATACGCAGGGTGACGCCCGCCAGCACCGGCGGCCGGCCGGGCCAGGCGAAGGCGACATCCTCCATGCTCAGCACCAGCCTGCCCGCCGGCAGGCCGGTCGGCGGCAGGTCGAACCCGAGGGTCCGCGCCCGTTCGACCCGAGCCTGCGCCGTCTCCACCGCCTCGCGGGCGTTGGTCTGGAGACGCTCGGCCAGGCGCCGCTCCTTGCCGCCGGTGTTCTCGGCCCGCTCGGCCCGGGCGCCGAGCAGGATCTTCGGCTCGCTGCCCTTGGCGGCGAAGCGCTTGCCGGCGGCGTCGCGGCGGGCCTTGCGCTCGACGGCGGCCTGGGCCTCGCGGGCGGCGCGGCGCTCGTCGCGCTCGGCGGTCTCGAGAGCGCGACCGGCGGCCTCCATCTCGGCGGCCTTGCGCTCGGCATAGAGGTCGTAGCCGCCGCCGTAGCTGGCGGCGCCCAGGCTGGAGATCTCGACGATGCGGTCCATGCCGCGCAGCAAGGCGCGGTCGTGGCTGGCGACGATCGCCCCGCCCTTCCAGCGCGCCAGCACCTCGCCCACCAGGCCACGCGCCCCAGCGTCGAGGTGATTGGTCGGCTCGTCCAGCAGGATCAGGTCGGGCGCGGCCAGCAACAGGGCGGCCAGGCCGGCGCGGGTCTGCTGGCCGCCGCTGAGCGCCGCGGCCGGCCGGTCGGGATCCAGGCCGTCGAGGCCCACCTCAGCCAGCGCCTCGTCCAGTCGCGACGGCAAGGTCCAGTCGGCCTCGGCGAAATCGATATCGTCGCCCTGCCCGGCCTCGATGCGCGCCAGGCGCCGCCAGGCTGCACCGACGCCCAGGCGGTCGGCGAGGATCGCGCCCTCCGGCAGATCGGGCGTCTGGTCGAGCACGCCGATCGTTCCGGACCGGGCGACGGTTCCGGCCAGGGGCGCACGCATGCCGGCGACCAGCGCCAGCAGGGTCGACTTGCCCGCGCCGTTACGACCGACCAGGCCGACGCGCTCGGCGCCGACCGACAGGTTCAGGTTTTCGAAGAGGACGCGGCCGTCAGGCGCGGCGGCGGAAACGCAGTCCAGGGTGACGTAGGACGAATTGGAGGCAGGCATGGGAAACCACGAGCAGGGAAACGGGAAGGACGAAGCGGTCTTCCGTCTGGCTGATCATGGCGGCCTCCATCAGGGGGTGGAGCGGCGGGTGTAGAGGCTGAGACGCCGCTGGGCAAGCGTCAGCACAGGCCGTCGCGCAGGCGCGGCTGGCTGGCGCGCCCATCGCGATAGGCCCGGCAGCGCGCCTGCTTGCGGGCCTCCTCGGCATGGGGCGGGGGCGGCGGCGGAAGACCGCGCGGCACGAACTTCGGCGGCTTGCGAGGGCCAGGCTGCGCATTCTCCTTCGGAATCCTGGCGGCGAAACCGCCCCAGCACCTGTCCTTCTCCTCGTCGGTCAGGTGTTCGCTCGACAGCCCCTTGCAGGCGCGGTGATAGCGACCCCATCGGAAGTCCGGATTGCCCTCCGTCAGCTTCCAGCGATCGACGGCCTTGGGGTCAAGCGTCCACGCCGGATCGATCGCCTGGGCGGCGGGACCGGCGGCTGGAGCGGCCTCGCCTTCGCCGGATGGAGCGTTCGCGCCAGCATCGGACGGGGCTTGCGATGACGCCTCGCGCGACCGGGCGGAAGACGGCGTCCTGGCCGGCGCGCGCCTGGGCGTCGGGCGCGGCTCGTCCTCCAGCCTGTCGATCTCGAACAGCATCGGCGGCGCCTCGGCCGGCGGCGAGGCGCGCTCCACCAACGCCAGCAAGCCGATCAGCACCAGGTTGGCCGCCACGCCCGCGGGCACCGCCACCGCCCATCGTCCAGCGCCCGTCCGCCCCCGCATCATCGCCCCGCCACCGAAGATTGCTCGATGGCGAATGCTCACGCTTCGATGGCGTCCGAAATTCGACCGCGCGGCGCCCGCTTTGCGCCCTTCGCGGCCTTGTCTGCTGACATCTGGTGTCAGCAGGATTGGCAGCAGGATGGCTGCGGCATTTGTTCGCATCTTGTTCTTGTGTTAATGCCGCGCCAGAACCCTACATATAGCCGCTGCGCCGCGCTCCCCACGCGGCTCCCAATCCGACCTTCGAGCGTTCCGGACACCATGGCCGAGCAACTGAACTTCATCCGCGTCCGCGGCGCCCGCGAGCACAATCTCAAGGACGTCAGCGTCGACATTCCGCGCGGCGAGCTGGTCGTGCTGACCGGCCTGTCGGGCTCGGGCAAGAGCTCGCTGGCCTTCGACACGATCTACGCCGAGGGCCAGCGACGCTATGTCGAGAGCCTGTCGGCCTACGCCCGCCAGTTCCTGGAGCTGATGAGCAAGCCTGACGTGGACCTGATCGAGGGCCTGTCGCCGGCCATCTCGATCGAGCAGAAGACCACGTCGCGCAACCCGCGCTCGACCGTCGGCACGGTGACCGAGATCCACGACTACATGCGCCTGCTGTGGGCGCGGGTCGGGGTCCCCTACTCGCCCGCCACCGGCCTGCCGATCGAAAGCCAGACCATCAGCCAGATGGTCGACAAGATCACCGTCCTGCCCGAAGGCACGCGCCTCTATCTGCTCGCTCCCGTCGTCCGCGACCGCAAGGGCGAATACAGGAAGGAGATCGCCGAGTGGCAGAAGGCCGGCTTCCAGCGGCTGAAGATCGACGGCGAATACTATCCGATCGAAGACGCCCCGGCCCTCGACAAGAAGTTCAAGCACGACATCGACGTGGTCGTGGACCGCGTGGTGACCAAGGCCGGCATGGAACAGCGCCTGGCCGACAGCCTGGAACAGGCGCTGCGCTTGGCTGATGGTCTCGCGGTGGCCGAATGGGCGACCATCGAGGAGGGCGAGAAGGAGCCGAGGCGCCTGCTGTTCTCCGAACGCTTCGCCTGCCCGGTCAGCGGCTTCACCATCGCCGAGATCGAACCGCGCCTGTTCTCGTTCAACAACCCGGCGGGCGCCTGCCCCACCTGCGACGGCCTGGGCGCGAAGCTGGCCTTCGACGCCGACCTGATCATTCCGGACAAGGACAAGACCCTGCACAAGGGCGCCGTCGCCCCTTGGGCGAAAGGGCCCTCGCCGCTCTACACCCAGACCCTGCAGGCCCTGGCGCGCCACTACGGCTTCTCGATGGACGAGCCCTGGTACAAGCTGCCGGAAAAGGCCCGGACCGTGGTGCTGAACGGCTCCAAGGGCGAGAAGATCAAGTTCACCTACGACGACAACGCCCGCAAGTACGAGGTCGACAAGCCCTTCGAGGGCGTGCTGCCGAACCTGGAGCGCCGCTGGCGCGAGACGGACTCCTCGTGGGTCCGCGAAGAACTCGGCCGCTACCAGTCCGACACCCCCTGCGAGGCCTGCGGCGGCAAGCGCCTGAAGCCCGAGGCCCTGGCCGTGAAGGTGCATGGCCTCGACATCGCCGCCGTCTCGAACCTGGCCATCCGCCCGGCCCGCGACTGGTTCAGCGCCCTGGAAGGCCACCTCTCCGACAAGCAGCTGGAGATCGCCCGCCGGATCCTGAAGGAGATCAACGACCGCCTGCGGTTCCTGGTCGATGTCGGCCTCGACTATCTGAACCTGTCGCGCGGCTCGGGCACGCTGTCGGGCGGCGAGAGCCAGCGCATCCGCCTGGCCAGCCAGATCGGCAGCGGCCTGACGGGCGTGCTGTACGTGCTCGACGAGCCGTCGATCGGCCTGCACCAGCGCGACAACACCCGCCTGCTGCAATCGCTGCAAGGCCTGCGCGACCTGGGCAACTCGGTGCTCGTCGTCGAGCACGACGAAGAGGCGATCCTCACCGCCGACTACGTGATCGACATGGGCCCGGCCGCCGGCGTCCACGGGGGCGAGATCGTCGCCCAGGGCACGCCTGACCAGATCATGTCCAACCCGGCCAGCGTCACCGGCCAGTACCTGACCGGCGAGCGCGAGATCGCCGTCCCCGAAGAGCGCCGTCCGATCAACAAGAAGAAGACGCTCAAGGTCATCGGCGCCAAGGGCAACAACCTGAAGGACGTCACGGGCGAGATCCCCGTCGGCACCTTCACCTGCATTACCGGCGTCTCGGGGGGCGGCAAGTCGACCTTCACGATCGAGACCCTCTACAAGGCCGCCGCGCGCCGCCTGAACAACGCTTCGGACGCCCCGGCGGCGCACGAGCGCATCGAGGGCCTGGAGAACTTCGACAAGGTCATCGACATAGACCAGAGCCCGATCGGCCGCACCCCGCGCTCGAACCCGGCGACCTATACCGGCGCCTTCGGCCCGATCCGCGACTGGTTCGCCCAGCTGCCGGAGAGCAAGGCTCGCGGCTACGGCCCGGGGCGGTTCTCGTTCAACGTCAAGGGCGGCCGCTGCGAGGCCTGCCAGGGCGACGGCGTCATCAAGATCGAGATGCACTTCCTGCCCGACGTCTACGTCACCTGCGATATCTGCAAGGGCAAGCGCTACAACCGCGAAACCCTGGACGTGCTGTTCAAGGGCAAGACCATCGCCGACGTGCTGGACATGACGGTCGAGGAGGCCGCCGACTTCTTCAAGGCGGTGCCGCCGATCCGCGACAAGATGGAGACCCTCAAGCGCGTGGGTCTCAGCTACATCAAGGTGGGCCAGCAGGCGACGACGCTGTCGGGCGGCGAGGCCCAGCGGGTGAAGCTGTCCAAGGAACTGTCGCGCCGGGCCACCGGCCGCACGCTCTACATCCTCGACGAGCCGACCACCGGCCTGCACTTCGAGGACACCAAGAAGCTGCTGGAGGTGCTGCACGAGCTGGCCGACCAGGGCAACACGGTGGTGGTCATCGAGCACAATCTCGACGTCATCAAGACCGCCGACTGGCTGCTGGACTTTGGCCCCGAGGGCGGCGACGGCGGTGGCCAGATCGTCGCCGTGGGCTCGCCCCAGGACGTGGCCAAGGTCGAGGCCAGCTGGACCGGCAAGTACCTCAAGGAACTGCTGGCCAAGCACGAGGAGCGCCGTCAGGCGCGGATCGCCGACCTCAAGACGTCCAAGCGCGCCTGACGCGCCGGCGGCTTCCAAACAAGAAAGGCCGGCGGATCGCTCCGCCGGCCTTTTTCGTTCCGCCGTCCCGGATGGCTCAGGCGAAGGTGTCGCTGGCGCTTTCCACGTCGACGACGATCTGGCGGTAGATGAAGGCCGAAGGCGTGTAGATCGTCACGCTGGTCAGCACCGCGATCAGGCCGCCGACGGCCAGGCTGAGGATGCCCGTGGGCGTCATCAGGCTTTCCAGCGACGTGGTCTGCGACTGCATCAGCGTGCCCAGGGTCTCCATGTTGAAGCCGCTGAGCGCCCCGCCCAGCAGGGTCACGATCAGGAACAGCAGCAGGTAGACCACGACGGCCAGGATGGTCGCCACGACATAGGCGCCGAACATCGGCCAGAAGCGGCCCTTGGTCAGGGCCATGGAGCCGAAGATGTCGATCTTGCCCTTGGCGAAGGTCAGCACGTTGGCCAGCGACAGGCGGACGGCGAAATAGATCAGCGCGCCCAGGCCGACGGGAACGAGCACGATGGCCGCCAGGCCGCCGACGGGCTTGGACACCGCCGCCAGGATGCCAATGACCACCGCCACGCCCAGGACGATGCCGATGTAGCCGGCGAAGAACAGCAGGACCATCAGGATCGACACGCCGGCCTGGCGCAGTTCGTCGGCGCCGAAGCGCAGATAGGCCTTGTCGTTGTCGGCCGGGCGCAGCGTCGCGCGATAGATGGCCGCCATCAGCACCGAATAGAAGGCGATGCTGTAGACCATCGAGCACAGCATGGCCGGGACCAGTCCGCCCATCATCCGCAGGGTCTCGGCCGGGTCGGGCTGGGCGTTGGTCTGGCTGAGATTGGCGAAGGCTTCCAGCTGCGGGCCGAACAGGCCCACGGTGATCACCGCCACCACGGCCGACACGATGGTCGAGATCAGCACCCAGGCCCCCACGGCCTTGGGGTGCTCGCGCACGATACCGAAGCCGGAAATGGCCGCGTCCGTCGCCGAGAAGGTCTTCATCTTAGCCCCTTGCAAACCCTAGTGACGCCAGGGGTAACAAGCTTCGGGCGAGAACGACAGACCCGGGTTCAAATATCGGGATGCAGCTGCCGGTAGGCGCGGGCCGGGCCGGCCGTCAGGATCACCGTCTGGACGGTGACGATCAGCGGCGCGATCAGCAGGTTCACCAGCAGGCCCAGGATCACGAACAGCTTGGTCCCGCCGCCGATCAGGGCGATCACGCCCGTCAACAGGCCGCCGACCAGCGACATAGCCATGGTCGCGCCCAGCGCCATCAGCAGGTTCAGCACGAACATGCCCAGCAGGCCCCAGAAGTGGCCGTGGGTCAGCACCCACGACTCGCGGACGTTGATGCGGCCCTCGGCGAAGGTCTGGGGCGACAGCAGCGACAGGCGCACGCCCACCCACATCGACAGGCCGATCACCGCCAGGCCGCCGAGGAAGGCGATCCAGGCCGAAAGGCCGCGCGCGCCGGCGCCCGCGACCGTGGCGGTCAGCAGAGTCACGGCGCCGCTGGGAATGGCGGTGACGAACAGCGCCGTGGCCCAGGCGATCAGGGCGACGACGAACAGCCGGACCTCGTCGGCGCCCAGGCGCAGATAGGCCCCCTGGCTCTGCTCGGGATGCATGACCGAGCGCAGGATCGCCCCGGCCAGCACCGCGCTCATGGCGGCGGCCAGCAGGATGATCAGCGCCATCGCTCCGCCCAGGTGCGAGATCAGCTGCAGCACCTCGCGCGGGTCGGCGGTGAACCGGGTCTGGGCCAGGTCGCGCCGCACCTCGTCGCCGAACACGGCGACCAGCAGCACCGACAGCAGGATCAGCGAGCCGAGATACAGCCCGCCCCAGATCAGCAGGGAGACGGGGTGGCGGCGCATGGTGCGCGGCCCTTCGAGGGCGGCGGCGACGGGCGACAAGACGATCATGATCAGGCTTCTGACGGCTCGGCGACGGCCAAGCTCGGAGCGTGTCTGTAGACGTGGACGCAGGCCGCCGTCCAGGCGGGAGCGACACAGAAATAGTAGAGACCGACCGCGGCCGCCTGCACCAGGAACGCGCCGGCGCCGTCGAAGGCCGCCTTGCCGCTGGCGGCGATCAGCACGCTGGGCAGGTAGAAGACGAGGCCCAGGGCCACCAGCAGGCCGGCCCGGCCCTTGGTCAGGTCGAAGGCGCTGAGCACCCGCAGGCGGCCGGCGGCGATCGAGGCGGCCGGCGCCAGGGCCAGGCGCGCGGCCAGCCAGGCCAGGACCGCCAGGCTGGCCAGCGGCGCGAGGCTGGCGGCGAAGGCGGCCAGCGGTCCCGACAGCGCCGCCCGCCAGGCCTCCGACGAGGTGGCGTCGAAGCCGGGGGCGGCGGCGCGGGCGACGCCCAGGGCGACGGCCCCGACCACGACCAGCAGCACGGCGATGACCACCAGGAACACCACGCCCAGCAGCAGCTGGACGGCGGCGATCAGCGCCTCCTCGCGGCCGCAGCGCAGGCCGGCCAGGCCCGCCGGGCCGTCGAAGGCGGCGCGATAGAGGGCGCCGTAGGCCAGGGCGGCGGCGACGAAGTCGGCCAGCAGGACGAAGGCCCCGCCCAGGTAGCGGCCGAGCAGGCCCACGAGGCAGGCGGCGGCCAGCGCCGCCCAGGTGCGCGGCGCAAGGTGGGTCACGCCGGCGATGCCGGCTCGCGCCGTCGCGCCGATCGCGATCGATGCCTCGCCCATGTGGTTCCAGGTCCTTCAGAACAGCCGACGCCACCCTAGCGCGCGCGGCGTCATGAAACGACGAGTCGCGGGCCGGTTCGCGCGGATTTTGCCCGGCCGTGGCGGGAAGGCCGCTGTCAGGCGGCCTCCTGCGCCTCGTCGGCGGGCTTCAGCGACCGGTAGACGCTGGCCAGCGGCGTCACGCAGACCACCTGGACCACCGCCTGAAGGATCGCCGCCAGGGGAAGCGCCACGGCCAGGACCGGCCAGATCAGGCGCAGCACGTCGGCCACCGAGCGCGCCGCCGGCAGGGTCTTGGTCAGGCCCGGGGCGACCAGCGCGGCGGCGGCGATGACCACCCCGCCCACGACGATCTGCACCACCAGCAGGCTCAGCCCGACCAGCAGCAGCATGCCCAGCAGGCGCAGGCTCTGGCCCTTGGTCAGGGCCCAGGATTCGAACAGCATGAAGCGCCGCTCGGCGAAGGTCATCGGCAGGGCCATCGACAGCCGCAGGAACGCCCATAGCAGCGCAAGCTCGCCGACGATCACGCCGATCACGCCGACCACCACCCCGACGACGGCGCCGGCCTCAGTGTCGCCGCCGATCGCCATGACCACGAAACCGATCAGCCCCAGCAGCGCCCCTGGGACCATGGCCGCGAAGATGGCGATGTTGCCGCCGAAGGTGAGCACAAGGGTGACCAGCATCATCCAGCCCTCGGTCGCGCCGACGCGCAGGAAGAAGCCTCGCTGCTCCTGTGGGCGCAGCACGACACGGAAGGCCGCGGCCGTGACGATGGTGGGCGCGACCACCTGCACGGCCATCATGCCGATGTTCATCAGGCTGAGCTGTCCCTGCATGGCCATGATCCGCGCCGTCATCTCCGGATCCTGCGCGTTGGGCGTCTGCGGCATGGCCCGGACCATCTCGACGAACGGATCGATGATCGGTAGGAAGAGCAGCAACGCCGGCAGGAACAGGCCCAGCAGGATCACCGCGCTCCACACGACGACCGACAGCGGCCGCCGGCCGATCAGCGCCCAGCCTGACACCGCGGCCGACGCCGCCGAAAACCTCTTCGCCACCCTGAAGACCCCCAGAACCTGATACTCGCCCAAGATGAGCTTACACGGCGGTTCCGTCTTGGCGAGGGCGGAGGTATGAGGACGCCATGACCACCTCCCCCATTCACGTGATCGGCGGCGGCCTCGCCGGTTCCGAGGCCGCCTGGCAGATCGCCCAGGCCGGCGTTCCCGTCATCCTGCACGAGATGCGCAAGGACGACTCCAGCGGCAAAGTCACCACCGACGCCCACCAGACCGACGGCCTGGCCGAGATGGTGTGCTCCAACTCGTTCCGCTCGGACGACTGGCAGTTCAACGCCGTTGGCTTGCTGCATGCCGAGATGCGCCGCTGCGACTCGATCATCATGTCGGCGGCCGACCAGCACCAGGTGCCGGCGGGCGGCGCCCTGGCGGTCGACCGCGACGGCTTCTCCGAGGAGGTCACCCGCCGCCTGGAAGCCCACCCGCTGGTCACCATCGTCCGCGAGGAGATCGCCGGCCTGCCGCCGGAAGAATGGGACAACGTCATCGTCGCCACCGGCCCGCTGACCTCGCCGGCCCTGGCCCAGGCGGTGCTCGACCTGTCGGGCGAAGGCCAGCTGTCGTTCTTCGACGCCATCGCGCCGATCATCCACCTCGAGTCCATCGACATGGACAAGGCCTGGCGCCAGTCGCGCTACGACAAGGAAGGCCCCGGCGGCGACGCGGCCGCCTACATCAACTGCCCCATGAACAAGGAGCAGTACGAGGCCTTCATCGACGCCCTGCTCGAAGGCCCCAAGGCCGAGTTCAAGGAATGGGAGCACGTCCCCTATTTCGACGGCTGCCTGCCGATCGAGGTGATGGCCGAACGCGGCCGCGAGACCCTGCGCCATGGGCCGATGAAGCCCGTCGGCCTGACCAACCCGCGCGACCCGACCGTGAAGTCCTACGCCATCGTCCAGCTGCGCCAGGACAACGCTCTGGGCACGCTGTGGAACATGGTCGGCTTCCAGACCAAGCTGAAGCACGGCGTCCAGGCCGAGACCTTCCGCATGATCCCGGGCCTGGAGAACGCCCAGTTCGCGCGCCTGGGCGGCCTGCACCGCAACACCTTCATCAATTCGCCCAAGCTGCTCGACAAGGGCCTGCGCCTGAAGGCGTCGCCGCGCATGCGCTTCGCCGGCCAGGTGACCGGCGTCGAGGGCTATGTGGAAAGCGCCGCCATCGGTCTCCTGGCCGGCCGCTTCGCCGCCGCCGAGCGCAAGGGCGGCTCGCTCGAGGCTCCGCCCCCGAGCACCGCCCTGGGCGCCCTCGTCGAGCACATCACGGGCGGCCACCTGGAAGGCGCGCAAGAAGGCTCCCGGGGCGGCTCGTTCCAGCCGATGAACATCAACTACGGCCTGCTCCCGCCGCTCGAGACCCCCAAGGTCGACGAGGACGGCAAGAAGATTCCGCTGAAGGAACGCGGCCGCGCCAAGAAGCGGCTGATGAGCATCCGGGCGCTGAAGGACCTGGACGCCTGGCTGGCGAACTGACCCTTCCGATTTGAAGAAATAGGCCTCCGCCCGATCCAAGGCGGAGAAACGCGGCCGTGGAACCTTGACGTTCCCGGCCGCGCCTCGTCGCGGCGTCTCGATCGAGATCGCCCATGCTCCGCAAGCTCAGCCTCGCCGTCGCCGCGACGGCCCTCCTCGCCGCCCCCGCCTTCGCCCAGGACGTGGTCTCGCCGACCAAGGACGCGATCATGGCGTCCTTCGACATCGTCCGCACCCAGGTCAAAAGCGTCGGGCCGGACGTGGTCTTCCGCGTGCAGGTGCGCGGCAAGGCCGGCGAACTGAAACCCAAGGCGGTCGGCCAGTTCGCCGGCAGCGCGGTGTGGAGCTATGTGTGGCCCACCTCGCTCAACAGCAGCAGCGTCGGCTTCGAGGGCGACCAGGGCATCCTGGCCCTGGCGGTGACCTTCCATCCCGATTTCGACGACGCGGCCTACGGCGGGGTCAACCGCCACGTCTGGCATCCGCACTGGGTTGTGCTGGTTCCCGACGACGCCTGCGGCAAGGGCGCGCTGAAGGTCCGCGACATCCCAGAAGGGGCCAAGCCCAAGGTGCCGGCCACCTGGCCCGGCGTGCCGCTGCTGATCGACAGCCCGACCTATCCCACCACCCTGGCGACCGACACCGTCGAGGTCAGCGTGCCGGCCGGCGTGATCGGCGCGGTCGAGGGTGTGAAGTTCGACGGCGTCACCTCGGCGCTCAAGGTCAACGCCAACCTGCACGCGCCGCTGCTGTGCATCTCCGACATCTTCGACGTGGCCTCGGGCGACCTCAGCCTGCCCGGCAAGATCACCCGCTGACCGGCGGATGTGCGTCTACGATCCCGAACCGGGCGGCCTCGCGCCGCCCGGCGCCTTCGTGGGCGGAAAGCCGGCGGGCTTGGCGCCATGGCAGGCCAGCCGCGCGGCCGCCTATGTCGAACACCGGCTGGAGACGACGATCCGCGTCGTCGACCTGGCTCGCGCCGCGCGGCTCAGCCCGTCCTATTTCTCGCGCGCCTTCAAGACCACCTTCGGCCTGTCGCCGCAGAAGTACGTCGTCGAGCGCCGCCTGACCCGCGCCAAGCGGATCATGCTGACCACCGACGAGCCGCTGTGCGGCATCGCCGTCACCTGCGGCTTCAGCGACCAGGCCCACCTGTCGCGCCTGTTCCGGCGGCGGGAAGGCGCGCCGCCCAACGCCTGGCGCCGCGAACGGCGCCAGGCGTCGGCCGCTCTCTGATCCTCAGTTGGTCGAGCGCACGAAGCTTGCGATGTGCTCGGCCGAGGCGCGCGGGTACTGGTGCTGGGGCCCGTGTCCGGCCGAGGGGTAGGTGATCAGCTGGAGCGTCGGCAGCATCTGGTTCAGGGCGTACCAGTTCTCGACCGGGAAGATGATGTCGTGGTCGCCGCCCAGGTGCAGGATCGGCTTGCTCGTGGTCTTCAGCACCTCGAGCACCGCGTCGGCGGGAAAGATCGGGTTCTTGGGCCCGGCCCCGATGTTGGCGCGGGCGAAGGCGATCGGCACCGCCGGCGAGCGCCCCTCGGTGCGGCCGGCGATCCGGGCCGAGGACTCGGCGGCGGCCTTGCGGCTGGCCTGCGACTTCGGTTCGAAGAACAGGATCTCCTCTTCCTTCAGCGCGTAGTCCTCGATCACCGCGGTGTCGAAGAACAGCTGCTCGGCCGGCTTGACCAGAGGCCCGGGCGGGGTCGTGCCGATCAGCAGCAGGTGGCTGATCCGCGCGCCGGCCACGGCGAAGGCCACCTGGGCCGCCATCCCGCCCAGCGACCAGCCGCCTAGCACGACGTCGCTGAGGTCCAGGGCCGTCATCAGGTCGATCGGATCGCGGGCCATCTCGGCCGGGTTGTAGGTCGCCTCGCCGGTCGACAGGCCAAGGCCCGAATAGTCGAAGGTGATGACCCGGAAGCCCTCGTCGGCCAGGCCGTCGAGAAAGGCGGGGTCCCAGACGTCCATGTTGCCCCGGAAGCGGGTGCACAGCACGAGCGGCCGACCCTCGCCGATCGAGCGATAGGCCAGCGTGCGGCCGCCGACCTCGACGAACTGGTTGGGCGCCGAGACGGCGTTATGGATGGAAGCGACGGCGTTCATGAAAGACCTCGAAGGCAGCAAGAGGAACGGGTCGGAAGCCTAGGCCTGGGCGCGCCGGTCGAGTTGGACGGAGCCGCCGCGATCGTCGCCCGGCGCATGAAACACCGGCGCCGCGTGCAGCCGCCGCCAGGCCGCTGGCGTCATGCCCGCCAGCCTGTGGAAACGGTTGGTCAGGTGCGACTGGTCGGAGAAGCCGCAGGCCAGGGCGATGTCCTTCAGCGGGTCCTCGCCCTGGGCGATCAGGATCTTGGCCCGCGCCACGCGCCGCTGCAGGACCATGGCGTGCGGGCTGACGCCGAAGCTGCTCTTGAAGGCCTTGCCGAAATAGCCGGGGCGCACGCCGCCCACCGCCGCCAGCTCGGCCACGGTCAGGGCCCGTTCGAGGTTCTCGTCGATGTAGCGGGCGACCCGCCGGGCCTGCCAGGGCGCCAGGCCGCCGGTGCGCGCCGGGCTGGCCACGGACGGCGCCTGCAGCACCTGGATCGCCTGGTCGATCAGCCGTCGCGCGCCTTCGACGTCGTCGAACAGCCTCTGCTGGATCTCCTCCAGCAGGGCGCCCACCCTGGCCGACGCCCGCTCGCTGCAGATCTGCTGTTCCATCGCCTCGTCCCCTGGGCGGGAGCACGACCGGCTCCCTGGGGAGAACACGCAGCGCCGGGCAAAACCCACACCGGCGTTATTCCAATTCGCTCAGTCGGCGCGCACGATCCGATAGCGGCCCGGCCCCGCCGCCTCGCCGCGCACCGGCAGCACCTGGGCCAGGGTGCGCAGGAAGCGCTGCGGATCGCCGGTGCGGAACCGGCCCGTCACCCGCAAGGCCGCCACCTTCGGATCGTCGATGACCAGCTTGGTGGCGCTGTGGCGGTTCAGTTCGGCCACCACCTCCGACAGCGGCCTGTCCTCGAAGGTGATCGAGCTCTCGCGCCAGGCCGCCGCGCTCGCCGCCTCCGCCGGCGCGACGACGTCCCGGCCGGGGGCGGCGGTCAACTGCTCTCCCGCCGCCAGCACCACCGGGCGGCCCGGGCCGTCGGTCGCATCGATCGTGCGGGCGACCGAGACCTGGCCCTCGACCAGCGTCACCCGCAGCGGGCCCTCGTCGAGGCGGACGTCGAAGCGCGTGCCCAGCGCCGTGATCCGCCGACCGCCGGCCTCGACCGTGAACGGCCGCGCCCGGTCGGGAACCACGTCGAAGAACGCCCGGCCCCTGACCAGCCGCATGGCGCGGCCGCCGTGGTCGTAGGCCAGGTCCAGGGCGCTGCCGGGAGCCAGGCTGGCCTTGCTGCCGTCCGGCAGGTCGAAGGTCTTCGCCTCCGCCGCCGTGACGAGGTCGGGCTCGCCGAACACCGCCGTGGCCTGCACGACGGGCGGCGGCAAGGCCGGCGCCGGCCGCTCGACCAGCCACAGGCCAAGGCCGATAGCGGCGACGAACACGGCCGCCGCCGCCATCCAGCGCGACGACGGCGACGGTCGCGAGGCCTTCGCCGCCCGACGTCGCAGGACCCGCAGCGTCGCCTCGTCGCCGGCCTGGTCGAAGCCGCTCCAGATCGCCTGGGCCCGCAGCCAGGCCGCGCGGTTCTCCGGATCCTTGTCCAGCCAGGTATCGAGCACGGCGGCCTGGGCCGGGTCGGACTCGTCGATGTTCAGCCAGAGCAGCGCCGCCGCCTCTTCGCGCGGCAACTGCGCCATCTCGGCGAACTCGAGGGGATAGGCGCTCATCGCAGGTCCCCCGTCTGGGCCAGCAGGCGCTCCAGCGCCTTGGCCACGTGTTTCTCCACGGCGCTGCCGGAAATGCCCAGGCGGCCGGCGATCTCCCGCACGGTCATCCCCTCGATCCGCCGCAGCACGAAGATCGTCCGCGTCCGCTCTGGCAGGCTGAGCAGGACGGCGGTCGCCGCGCGCAGGGTCTCGCGGGCGTCCAGGCGGCCGGCCGGATCGTTGTCGGTCTCGCCGTGGCGCTCGGGATCGAAGGGCACGTGCTGGTCGGCCCGCCGCGCCAGCCTCCGCCTGTGCCGGTCGGCCCAGACGCTGGCGGCGGTGCGGAAGACATAGGCTCGGGCGTACGCCTCGTCGGCGAGCCCCACCTGGTCGGCGGCGCGCACGAACACCTCCTGGACAAGGTCCTCGACCTCGGCGTCGGCGCCCAGGCGGCGGCGGAAGAAGGCGGTAACATCGGTCTGCAGGGCGAGCGCGCGCGCAGGATCGGCCTGCGCCGCCTT
Source organism: Caulobacter sp. CCNWLW153 (assembly GCF_036889365.1). NCBI lineage: Bacteria > Pseudomonadati > Pseudomonadota > Alphaproteobacteria > Caulobacterales > Caulobacteraceae > Caulobacter > Caulobacter sp. CCNWLW153. The sequence goes on along the minus strand of NZ_JBAKFV010000003.1, from coordinate 148,602 downwards.
CGAACCGTCCGCCGACTGAGGATGGACAGCCGCCACCTTACGCTCCACGCACCCCACGCCGCCCCTCGGCCGGGCGGCCAAGCAGCGGGTCTTTCCTAGAATACGTAGCCGCGGGCGAAATCCTCATCGCTTCCATCGAAATTTCACCGAGACCCGGATCTCGGCTTGCGCCGCCAGATAACAGCGTTACCTAGCTTCGCAATACGGGTCGTGTCGATCCGGGGACCTGATGGAGGCGGGCGCGAATGCGGGGACGGCTCGGACTGGCGGGTATGCTGGCCGCGGTGATCGCCACGCCCGCCGTCGCCGCGCCCGCGATCGACGTCGACCGCCAGGACCTGTCGTCGGCCCTGCGCCTGCTGGCCCGGCAATCGGGCGTCGAACTGCTGTTCGCCTCCAGCCTGACCGCCGGCAAGCGCTCGGGCCAGGCGCGCGGCCGAATGTCGGTCGAGGCGGCGCTCGACCGGCTGCTCGAGGGTACGGACCTGGTCGCCCGCCGCACGGCCGACGGCGTCTACGTCCTGGCCCCCGCCCCTGCCGCAACCGCCCCGCCGGCCTCCGATGCGGTCACCACCGTCCCCGAGATCCTGGTGCTGGGCGCGCGCGCCCTCAACGGCGACCTGCGACGGCTGGAGAACGGCGTCCAGCCCTACGTCGTGCATACGGCCGACGAGATCGCCCTGTCCCAGGCCGGCGAGATCGGAAGCTTCCTGCGCGACCGCGTGCTGGCCGACGTCGCGGCCGTCTCGCCCGCCCAGGCCCGGCCGGGCGCGGCCCGCTCCGAACTCGACCTGCTGGGCCTTGGCCCCAGCCAGACCCTGGTGCTGGTCGACGGCCGCCGGCTGCCGCGCCTGCCGGGGCTGGACGGCTCGTTCTTCCGGCAGCCCGACATCAACGCCCTGCCGCTGGGCGCCATCGAGCGCATCGAGACCATCCCCGCCTCGGCCGGCGGCATCTACGGCCTCGGCGCGCTGGGCGGCGTGGTCAACATCGTGCTGCGGCGCGACCATGACGGCGGCGAGGTCACCGCGATCGGCGGCTTGTCCTCGCGCGGCGACGCCGGCCAGGGCCGACTGGAGGCGCGTCTCGGCTTCTCGCCCGACAGCGGCCGCACCCAGGTCTCCGCCGGGTTCTCGACCTCGACGCGCGAACCGCTGCGGATCATCCAGCGCGACTTCACCATCCGCTATCGCGCCAAGTCGGACGCCCGCACGACCTATGAAGTGCTGTCGGCCGCCTCGGACGGCCGCAACGTCATGAGCTACACCGGCCAGCCGCTGGTCACCGACGCCGGCGTGAACCTGGGCGCGAACGTCACCACCCTGCCCCTGCGCTACGCGGCCGGCGACTTCCAGCCCCTGGCGCTGCGGGGGGCCGGCGCCCTGTCGCGCGGCCTGGGCCCCGACGCCAGCAGCGGCGACGCCAGCCTGCTGAACGGCGCGCGCGCGACCGCGATCACCGCCAGCGTCCGCCGCGCGCTGTTCGGCGTGGAAACCTATCTCGACGTCCTGCACCTGGAGAACGAGGGCGAGGGCCTGACCAGCCCCAATTCCCGCGCCTATTTCGTCAGCGCCGCCGCGCCGACCAACCCGTTCCAGCAGGACATCCTGGTTTCGGTGCCGTTCGCGTCCTACGACCAGAAGAACCAGGAACGCACCCTCGCCCAGCGCCTGACCGCCGGCGCGATCATCGAGGCGCCGCGCGGCTGGCGGGTGAACCTCGACGCCTCGACCGGCGTCGGCCGGGTCCGCGTAAAGCAGTATCAGCGCCAGCCCCAGCCGGACCTGAACTACAGCTTCGTGTGGGGCGAGGAGGGTCTGAACCGGCCGGCGATCGACCCGTTCGGCGACTATGACGCCCTGCAGTCGGTGCTGGACCTCTATCGCAACGACTCCCTCAAGCGCATCCGGCAGTCCAACCGCTTGACGAACCTCGCCCTGCGCGCCGCGGGCCCCTTGATCCAACTGCCGGCGGGACCGGCCAACCTGACCGTCGCGGCCGACCTGCGCGACGAGCGTATCGGCGACGTGGTCGAGACCACGACCCAGGGCGACCAGACCAGCTCGACCCACACCCTGATCGGGGCCCGCCAGAAGGTCGCCTCGCTGTACGCCGAGGCCAACGCGCCGGTCTTTGGCCGCGACCGCGCGCCTCCCGGCCTGGCGGGCCTCGAACTACAGGCCTCGGTAAGGCTCGACGACAGCAAGGCCTGGGCGCCGGCCCTGGCCATGACCAGCGATCCGCCGCTGGTCCGCTCGCGCCACGAGGTCTGGACCTGGACCGCCGGCGCGCGGGTGTTCCCGGTCAAGGCCGTCATGCTGCGCCTCAGCGCGGCCACCGGAGCCCTGGCGCCGACGGCCAGCGAGCTGATCACCTCGCGCCTGACCATTCCCGGCATCTTCTACGCCGACCCCGGCCGGCCGGGCGACACCGTCGGCAGCGGCCGCCCCTTCGTCTACATGTTCGGCAGCTCGCCCGCCCTCAAGCCCGAACGCGCCGAAAGCGCCTCGGTGGGCATGGTCGTCCAGCCGCCCGGATCGAACCTGCGGGCGTCGCTCGACTACACCCGCGTGCTCAAGCGCGACGGCTTCCACGGCCTGCACGGCGAGCTGTCGATGGGCTACCTGCTGGCCAATCCGCAGTTGGGCCGGGTGTCGCGCGCCCCGTTGACCGCCGCCGACATCGCTCGCGGCTACACGGTCGGGCGGGTGCTGGAGATCGACGGCCGGGCGATGAACAGCGCCAAGCTGGAGACCGAACTGGTCAGCGGCGAGCTGCGCCACGGGTTCGCGGCGGCCGGCGGTCGCCTCGACCTGCGCGGCTCGGTGGTCTGGCAGCCCAGCTTCCGCCGCAAGCTGCTGCCCGGCGAGGCCTGGACAGCGCTGACAGGCGACTACCAGGCGCCGCTGGAATGGCGGGGCTACGGCGGCGCGACCTGGCGGCGGAGGGCCTGGACCCTGGCGGCCAGCGCCCAGTTCGACGGCGCCTTCCGCACCCCGACGGGCTATGGCGAGATCCGCACCGTGCCGGCCCAGGTCTATTTCGATCTCGCCGGAGCCTGGCGAACCGGCGCCAGCGAGGTCCGCCTGGGCGTGCGCAACCTGTTCGACAAGAGCCCCAGCATCTTCGAGAACGGCGTCGGCGACTACAACACCTACGCCGACCCGCGACGCCGTCGGTTCGAGTTGGCGCTCTCCCGCCGCTTCTGAAGGACGCCGAAAGGCCCTCGTGCGGCGTTTGGCCCCAGTCTCGCAAACCGGCGTTTTGTTGCTCTGCCGCTACGCTCCGCCGCATATTTGCCGTCCGCGCCACCGAGCGGCCATTTTTCGGTTTGCTCCCGAGCCGCCATTTCGGCTTAATGACACCGGTAGCTATTTTAATGACACCGGTGGCGGATACCGCTACCAACAAGAACAGAGATCACGGGTCGGCCACTCAAGAGCCTGCCCGTCGGGAAGAACTGGGAGGGAATATGTTGCAAGTCACTTCGCGGCGGAGCCGCGCCCGCGTGCTGTGCGATCGTGCGTCGCTCGGCGCCCTGACCGTCGCCGGCAGCCTGCTGCTCGCCGGAACCGCCTTCGCCCAAGACGCCGCCCCCGCCGCCCAGGCTTCGGGCCAGACCGAGGAGACCGCGGTCGAGGAAGTGGTCGTCACCGGCTACCGCGCCGCCCTGCAGAGCGCCCTCAGCCTCAAGCGCAGCTCGAACGTGATGGTCGACGCCATCAACGCCGAGGACATCGCCGACTTCCCCGACGCCAACCTCGCCGAGTCGTTGCAGCGCCTGCCGGGCGTGTCGGTCGACCGCGAGAACGGCGAAGGCCGCACCATCACCGTCCGGGGCCTCGGCAGCGACTTCACCCGCGTCCGCCTGAACGGCCTGGAAGCCCTGTCGACGGCCGGCCCGTCGATCGCCGGCGACGCCGCCAATCGCTCGCGCGGCTTCGACTTCAACACCTTCGCCTCGGAACTGTTCAGCGCCCTCAAGGTGCAGAAGACCGCCTCGGCCGAGACCGACGAAGGCTCGCTGGGCGCCACGGTCGACCTGGAGACCGGCAAGCCGCTGAACTTCAAGGATCGTCGCCTGGCCCTGTCGGTTCAGGACGCCTACTACAAGAACGGCGGCACCCACTCGCCGCGCTTCGCCGGCCTCGTCTCCGACCGCTGGGAAACCAACTGGGGCGACTTCGGCGCGCTGTTCTCGGTCGCCTACAACAAGCGCAACCAGATCATCGACAGCTACCAGCGCCAGGCCGGCCAGTCGGACTATACCTATCGCCAGTCGACCTTCCTGGCGACCAACTCGACCGCCACCTCGCCGCGCCGGCAGGGCTTCGCGACCCCGATCGGCACCTCGTGCAACGGCGGCGTGATCCCCGGCATCAACATCACCAACACGGCGATCTGCTCGATGCTGGTCGGCTCGAACGCGGCCGCCTACAACCTGATCAACAACCCGTCGAGCGCGACGACCAACGCCACCAGCCTGACCGGCACCGGCACGATCACCGCGCCCGGTCCGCTGACCCGCATCCCCGCCCTGGCCACGCTGAACCAGCAGGATCTGGAGCAGGAGCGCCTGGGCCTGACCGGGGCCCTGCAATGGCGCCCGACCAGCCGCACCACGATCTCGTACGACTGGGTCTATTCGGAGCTGCAGCAGTCGTCGATCAACTACCAGGTCCAGACCGTCGGCCTGAACCGCAACAACACCAACAACAGCACCAACAACCCGTTCTACACGCTGAACCCGGCCACCACGGCCGCCCAGAAGCGGGCGTTCTACGCGTCGTGCGCCGCGCAGGCCGCCAATGAAGTCCGCGACGCCATCGACTGCGGCCAGCAGCTGAACGGCGGCGGCCTGGTCGCCGGCACGACCAACAGCTACAACCCGTTCAACCTCGATCCGTACGACTACTACAACTCCGTCTCGTCGGTGGGTTACGTGCCGAGCGCGAACGGCACCGCGATGGTCGACAGGTTCATCGGCCGTCCCAGCGTGCGCCTGATCGATGCGGCGCTGTCGCCGACCGGGGCCAACGCCGACTATCTGAAGCTCGGCAATGTCGACCTGCGCTCGGCGGCCGACGCGGCGTTCTTCACGACCTACTTCCGCCAGTCGTCGCTGAAGCTGGACCATGAGTTCAGCGACAACTTCACGATGAGCGCCGTCTGGGGCAAGTCTTCGTCGAAGAACAAGACGCAAGGCCTGCTGGCCGACTTCATCCGCCTGGACTCGGGCCAGGGCGTGGCGGGCGACGACTACCTCGTCTACGACGCGCGCGGCGGCGGCGACATGCCGCTGCTGAACCTGGGCTTCGACGCGACCCAGGCCTCGGCCTGGGACTTCGTGAAGGGCTACTCGGCCCTGCGCCACTTCCAGCGCTTCACCAACAACGACTACGAGACCCTGCGCGTCGACTTCAAGTACGACCTGGACGACAACTACGCGATCCGGTTCGGCGTCAGCCAGCGCAAGTACGGCTTCGACACCGCCGAGTATCGCCGCCTGAGCGGCGAGACCCTGAACCCCAGCCTGAAGGAAGCCGGCTCCAACATCGCTTCGGTCAGCAAGGTCATCAACTGGGGCACCGGCCTGGATGTCCCCTCGGGCGGCACCACCGCGTTCCTGGCGCCCGACCTGCAGAAGATGGTCAGCCTGTTCGACTTCGACTGCAACTGCGTCAACAAGTGGGGCGACTGGCGCCTGTCGTACCTGAGCAGCGCGGCCAACCGCTACTCGGTCGAGGAGAAGGACACCGGCGCCTTCGTCCAGTTCGACTACAACACCGAACTGTTCGGTCGCGAACTGCGCGGCAACGTCGGCACCCGCTACGCCATCACCGAGCTGGACTCCTCGGGCCTGACCAACGGCTCGCGTCCGATCTCGGGCGAGAACAAGTACACCGACGTCCTGCCGTCGCTGAACGCCGCCTACGAGGTGGCCGACAACATGTACATCCGCTTCGGCGCTGCCAAGGTCATGGCCCGCCCGATGCTTGGCAACCTGTCGCCCTCGGTGACGGCGATCAGCGTGCCCACCGGCGCCGGCGCCGTGGTCGGCGGCACGATGACCGTCGGCAACCCGAAGCTCGACCCGTTCCGGGCGGTCAACTACGACCTGAGCTTCGAGTGGTACTTCACCTCGGGCGCCCTGGTGTCGGTCGCGGTCTTCGACAAGCAGATCAACAACTTCCCGCAGACGCTGATCAACAACGCCCCGCTGAGCCAGGTCCTGGACGCCGCAGGCATCGCCGCCCTGCGGGCCGCCCAGACCAACGTCAACGCGATCGCCTATATCGACGCCGACAACACCTTCGACATCCGCCAGTTCGACAATGCGCCGGGCGGCTACATCCGCGGCATCGAGGTCAACTACCAGCAGAACCTGACCTTCCTGCCCTGGTACTTCAAGAACCTGGGCGTCCAGTTCAACGCCACTCACCTGGAGTCGGAACTGGAGTACATCGTCACCCCGGCCAACGCCCGCACGGGCGCGGCCCCGATCACCGCCAAGGCCCCGTTCACCGGCGCCTCGCCGGACGCCTTCAACTTCACGGTCTTCTATGAAGTCGAGAAGTTCTCGGCCCGCCTGTCGTCGTCCTACCGCAAGGGCTACAGCCAGACCTATCCGGTCGCCGCGGGCACCTGCGACCCGGGCTACTGCGACAGCCCGCTGGTCAACGACTTCGCCGGCAGCAAGAAGACCTTCAACCTCGACGGTTCGGCCACCTACAAGCTGACCAAGAACATCACCCTGTCGCTCGAAGCCCTGAACCTGACCGACCAGAAGGAAGAGCGCTGGGCCTACCAGGACGATCCGGTCGTGTCGCGCTACGCCGCCACCGGCCGCTCGGTCTTCATGGGCGCGCGCTTCGTCTACTGACGCGCATAGCGTCTTCCTCCCCGGAACGACTGGCGGCGCGGACTTTCGTCCGCGCCGCTTTTTCTTTGTTCAGCGAAGAGGGGCGGACCTAGGTCCGCGCCGCTTTTTCCTTGCCCAAGCGCGGGTTGGCGAAGAACCGGAAGCCCTTGAGCAGGATCTTCACCGCCTCCCAATGGATCGCCGCCAGCACGCTGGCGACCTGCCAGGGATGGCCGAGCGCCGCGCGAAGCAGCGCCCCGTCGCTCAAGGCCTCGCGCCGTCCCGAAAAGCTGGCCGACAGCACCCGCCCGGCGTCGTCGTGCACGTCGACGCCAACCCGCACGCCCTCACCCGGCGGCGCGATCGTGAACGCGTAGCGCAGGTCCATCGGCAGGAACGGCGAGACGTAGAAGCTCTTGTCGCAGCCTTGCACCACCAGCCCGTCGTCGCGCGCCGTCGCCGGCAGCACGTAGTCGTGCCGCTCGCCGAAGGTGTTGCTGACCCCATAGACCACCGCGGCCAGGCGCTCGTCGCGGTCGTGGCAGAAATAGACCGTCAGCGGGTTGAAGCCGTGGCCCAGCACGCGCGGCATGCACAGGGCCAGGATGCGACCGCCCGGCGAGCCCAGCCCGCGCGTCGCCAGCAGCGCCTCGACCTGCGGCTTGACCGGCGCGGCCAGGCGGCCGGCATGGTCGCGGTCGTGATAGCTGAGCAGGTTCAGGGCGTTGTGCGAGAAGAGGCGCAAGCGCCGTCCCGACGCGTCCAGTTCGTCGAGATCGAGCAGCAGCATGAACACGCGATAGCGCAGGCGATGCCGCCGGGGCCGACCGCGCTCGTGGACCACGACGCCGGAATAGAGGGCCGAGCGCGGGCTCATGCGACCAGCTCGGCCTCGCGCTCAGGCCTCGGCGCGTCGATGAAGATCCGGCCCGACGGGTCGGGCGTCAGCCACGGCCGGCGCACCCCGCCCAGCTGCTCGGCCACCGCCAGGCCCGCCTGCAGGCCGTCCTCGTGGAAGCCCGAGCCGAAATAGGCGCCGGCGAACCAGGTGCGGCGCACGCCCTGCAGCGACCACAGCCGCGCCTGCGCCGCCATGGCCGGGCCGTCGAACAGCGGATGCTCGTAGACCTGGTCGTGCAGAACCGCGCCCGGCGCGCGGTCGGGATTGAGCGACAGGAAGCAAGGCGCCGCCTCGCCCAACGGCTGCAGCCGGTTCATCCAGTAGGTCACCCCGCCCTCGCCCCGCACGCCCCGGCGGCCGACATGGTTCCAGCTGGCCCAGGCGGCGGGTCGGCGCGGCATCAGGCCGGCGTCGCGATGCAGCACCGCGCGGTTGCGGCTGTAGCGGAAGGCGCCCAGAAGCGCCGCCTCTTCCGGGGTGGGCTGGGCCAGCATGGCCAGGGCCTGGTCGGCATGGGCGGCGATCACCACCTGGTCGAAGCTGCGCGCCTGCCCGCTCCCGTCCTCGATCACCACGTGGTCGGCGTGGCGCGTGATCCGCCGCACCGGTCGCGACAGCAGGATCTCGCCGTCGAGATCGGCCGCCAGGGCGGCGACGTAGCGGGCGCTGCCGCCAGCCACCGTCCGCCAGATCGGCCGCTTGTCGATCGGCAGCATCAGGCCGTGATTGTCGAAGAAGCGCAGGAAGGCCCCGGCCGGAAACTCGCGGATGTCTCGCATCGAGGCCGACCAGATCGCCGCCGCCTGCGGCAGCAGGTGATCCTCCTGGAAGGCCCGGCCGAAGCCCTGCGCATCCAGATAATCGGCCAGCCGGCAAAAGCCGCCGTCGGCCTCCAGGGTCCGGGCGTCGCGCGTTCCGGCCCGATAGAAGCGCATGACATCCAGCAGCATCCCGAGGAACCGCGGGTTCACCAGGTTGCGCTTCTGGGCCAGCAGCCGGGTGCTGGAGTATTCCAGCGCCCCGTCGTCGAGCGACACCCCGAACGACATGTCGCTGGCGGCGGTCTCGACGCCCAGATGGCGGAACAGCGCCGTCAGGTTGGGATAGTTCGGCTCGTTGTAGACGATGAAGCCGGTGTCCACCGCCATGCCGCCCGCCTGCACCGTATGGGCGTGGCCGCCCAGGCGATCGTCGGCCTCGTACAGCGCGACCTCATGGCGCCGGGACAGCAGCCAGGCCGCCGACAGGCCGGAGATTCCGGAACCGACCACGGCGATGCGCTGGCGCGGGCTTGGGCTGGAGGTCGGCAAGGCTGGGCTCCTGTCGGCGAGGCTTCGCCTGGAGCTACGGAGCGCGGCCGCGTTTGGACGCATGCATCCGAACGACAATGTTCAGCGTAGCTCCCCTCGAAGGTCGCCGGCCCGACGCACGGGCGGCCGCCAAGGACGGAGGACCGATGACCGACGTGACGAAGCTGCCCGATGCGGCGCTCGATGAGGATCGCGGCCGCGGCGGCGGGCCGATCAAGGCCCTGGTGCGGCTGGCCCAGGACGCGCCGGTTCCGGATTTCGTCTCTCGGTTCGCCATCGACCAACTGGTGGCCGGGGCCCGTCGCTCGCTGGAGCACGCGCCGCCGGACGCCGCGGTCCAGTTCGCCCAGGCCATGGCCGACCGCCCGATCGCCACCCACACCGCCGACGCCAACGCCCAGCACTACGAATTGCCGGCCGCCTTCTTCGAGGCCGTGCTGGGTCCCCGACTGAAGTATTCCAGCGGTCTCTATCCGCCGGGCGCGCTCAGCCTGGCCGAGGGCGAGGCCGCCGCCCTGCGCGAGACCGAAAGCCATGCCGACCTGCGCGACGGTCAGGCCGTGCTGGAGCTCGGCTGCGGCTGGGGGTCGCTGTCGCTGTGGATGGCCGAACGCTTTCCCGCCTCGACGATCACGGCGGTGTCGAACTCGACCTCGCAGAGGGCCTTCATCCAGGCGCGCGCCGCCGAGCGCGGCCTGGCCAACCTGACCGTCGTCACCGCCGACATGAACGTCTTCGACACCGACCGGCGCTTCGACCGCGTGGTCTCGGTCGAGATGTTCGAGCACATGAGCAACTGGCGGGCCCTGCTGGCCAGGGTGCGCACCTGGCTGAAGCCCGACGGCCTGCTGTTCCTGCACGTCTTCTCCCACGCCACGACGCCCTATCGCTTCGAGACCGAAGACCCGGACGACTGGATCGCCCGCCATTTCTTCAGCGGCGGGATCATGCCCAGCCATGACCTGGCCTGGCAGTTCCCGGACCTGTTCGAGGTGGCCATGGACTGGCGCTGGAGCGGCGCGCACTACGCCCGCACCGCCCTGCAATGGCTGGAGCGGTTCGACGCCGCGCGCGAGGTGATCGATCCGCTGCTGGCAGAGGTCTACGGCGCCCACGCGCGGATCTGGCGGCGGCGCTGGCGGCTGTTCTTCCTGGCCACCGCCGGACTGTTCGGCCATCGCGGCGGATCGGAGTGGGGCGTCAGCCACTACCGCCTGCGGCCCGTCGCCTGAAGGAGACCCCGGAAATGCTGCGTTACGTCTTGGGTTACCTGGCGACCGCCGTCGTCTTCCTGGCGCTGGACGCCGTCTGGCTGACCCAGATGGCCGACCGCCTCTATCGCCCGCGCATCGGCGCCCTGATGGCCGACACGCCCAGCCTGCCGCCGGCCGTGGCCTTCTACCTGATCTATATCGGCGCGGTGACCTGGTTCGCGCTCGCGCCCGCCCTGCGCCCCGACGGCGGCTGGCCGCGCCTGCTGGCCAACGCCGCCCTGTTCGGCCTGGCCGCCTACGCCACATACGACCTGACCAACCAGGCGACGCTGAAGACCTGGTCGACCGCCGTCACCCTGGCCGACATGGCCTGGGGCGCGTTCGTCACCACCGCGGCGGCCAGCGCCGGCTATTTCGTCGCCAGTCGGTTCGGCGCGCGGTAGGCCGTTGCCAGCCTTGGAGGAGCATGCGAGCGTCCCCGCCAGGCATCATGCCGGAGGGGACGTCGCTTGGACGCTGACAGCAGCCGCGCCTTGCTTTCGCGGGCCATCGCCCGCGTCGCCAACCGCGACCAGGACGCCCTCAAATACGTCTATCGACACACCTCCGCGAAGCTATTGGGCGTCGCCTTGCGTATCTTGAATGATCGCGAGGAGGCCGAGGACGTGTTGCAGGACGTCTATCTGACGGTGTGGAACAAGGCCGACCGGTTCGACCCGGAGAAGGCCAGCCCGATCACCTGGCTGGTCAGCCTGGCCCGCAACCGCGCCATCGACCGGCTGCGCTCGCGCGGGACCCGTGTCATGACCGGCGTCGAGGAGGCCGAAAGCCTTCCCGACGCCGCGCCGCTGGCCCCGGCACGGATCGAGGCCGACGAGGATCGCCAGCGCCTCGACGGCTGCCTCGATCAGCTCGATCCCAAACATTCCGGCGCCGTGCGCAGGGCCTTCTTCGAGGGCCTGACCTACGACGCCCTGGCCCAGGCGGTGGGCGTGCCGCTGGGCACCATGAAAAGCTGGATCCGGCGCAGCCTGATCAGCCTGCGGGCCTGTCTCGAAGCATGACCGACGCGACCGACATTCCGCCGGAAGGTGAAGAACGCCCCCTGGCCGGCGAGTACGTGCTGGGCGTGCTGGACGCGGCCGAGCGCGCGGAAGCCGAGCGTCGTCTGGCCGCCGACCCGGCCTTCGCCCGCTCCGTGGCCTGGTGGGAGGAGCGCCTGACGCCGCTGGCCGCCGACATCGCCGCCGCGCAGCCGTCCGAGGGCCTGTGGCCGCGCATCCAGGCCCTGGTCGCCGAGCCGCTGAAGCCTTCGGCCTGGAGCAACATCGCCCTGTGGCGCGGCCTCACCGCCGGCGCGATGGCGCTGGCGGCCGCCTGCGTCGTCATCGCCATCCTGCCGCGCCCGGCCCTGCCGCCGACCGTGACGCCCGCTCCGGCCAGGCCGCAGGCGGCCGAGGTGGCGCTGATCGCCGATCCGGCCACCAACAAGCCGATGATCGTCGCCACCCTCGACCACGGCATGAACCAGGTTATGCTGACGCCGATGGGCATGAAGATGCCGGAAGGCCGCGACGCCGAACTCTGGATCATCCCCGAGGGCCAGAAGGCGATCTCGCTGGGCGTGATCCCGATGGACAAGCCGATGCGCATTCCGATGCCGCGAGACCTGCGCGGCGAAGGAACCTACACCGCCCTGCTGGCCGTCACCGACGAGCCGATCGGCGGCTCGCCCACGGGCGTGGCCACCGGTTCGGTGCGTGCGGCGGGCAAGTTCGCCAAGGCCTAACCGCGTTTTTCGGGGAGCCATCAGGGCCTGGGCGCGTTCGCCCCGGTCATGAAGGATCTTCCCGCCTGGCTGCCTGACTGGCTGAACGACTCCGTGTGGCTGATCGCCTGGGCCCCGCCCTGGATCATCAGCCTGGCGCTGATCGCGGCCGCCGTCGCCCTGGCCCTGGCCGTCCACGCCGTCGCCGTGCGGATCGTCCGCCACGGCTTCGCCAAGCGCGACGCCTTCTGGCAGGCGATGATCGCCCGCACGCGCCGCCCCACCCGCATGGCCTTCATCGTCGCCGCCCTTGGCGCGGCCGTCTCGATCGCACCGCTCGACGTCGCCCAGGCCGCCACCGCCAAGCACCTGCTGCTGGTGATGTTCATCATCCTGCTGGGCTGGATGGCCATGACCGCGCTCGACATCGGCGCGGCGCTCTACATGCGCGGCTTCAAGGTCGACGTCGAAGACAACCTGCTGGCCCGCAAGCACATCACCCAGATCCGCATCCTGCGCCGGGCGATGGCCATACTGATCGGCATCTTCACCCTGGCCCTGGCGCTGATGACCATTCCCGGCGTGCGCCAATGGGGCGTCAGCCTGCTGGCCGCCGGCGGCGCGGCCTCGCTGATCGTGGGCCTGGCCCTGCAGCCGCTGCTGACCAACCTGATCGCCGGCATCCAGATCGCCGTCACCCAGCCGATCCGCATCGACGACGCCGTCATCGTCGAGAAGGAGTGGGGCAATATCGAGGAGATCAACGCCACCTACGTGGTGGTGCGCCTGTGGGACTGGCGGCGGATGGTGCTGCCGCTCAGCTACTTCATCCAGACCCCGTTCCAGAACTGGACGCGCGAGAGCGCGGCCCTGATCGGCACGGCCATGCTCTATGTCGACCCGTCCGCGCCCGTCGACCGCCTGCGCGAGAAGCTGGAGGAGATCGCCAAGGCCTCGCCCCGCTGGGACGGCAAGGTCGTGAACCTGGCGGTCACCGACATCACGCCCGAGGTCATGGAGGTGCGCTGCCTGGTCAGCGCCCGCAACGCCCCCACCACCTTCGACCTGCGCTGCGAGGTGCGCGAGAAGATGATGGCCTTCCTGCGCGAGGAACTGCCCGACGCCTTCCCCAAGAAGCGCCTGGCGCTGGCGGCGGAGGCGTAAGCTCTCCCTCCCCCTTGATGGGGGAGGGCTGGGGTGGGGGTGGTCGCGGCGGTTTGGCCCCGCCATGTCCTGAACCGCTGTCACCCCCATCCCCGCCCCTTCCCCCATCAAAGGGGGAAGGGGGAAGACAGTCACCAAAGTAAGTGATTTATGACTTACAAGCAGGCGCCCGCGCGTGCGGCTGGCGCTTGCGCGGGCAATCGGCGGAGACTTGGCCGTCTCAGCGCTTGCCGGGGCAGACCGGCGGGCGCAGCCTGCTATCGGGTGGGGCGACGAAACGGCGGGGAGCGGAGTGACTCAAGCGTTCGAGATCGGCGTCAGGGCCAAGGCCCGCTGCGACCTGATGGGCGCGGCGCCGTTCAGCGAGGCCGACGACATGCTGGTGCGGCGGTTCCTGACCCCCGCTCACAAGGCCGCCCTCGACACTCTGAAGTTCTGGATGGAGGAGGCCGGCATGGCCGTCCGCCTCGATCCGGCCGGCAATCTGGTCGGCCGCTACGAAGGGCAGGCGCCCGGCGCCCCGGCCCTGCTGATCGGCTCGCACATCGACAGCGTGCGCAACGGCGGGCGCTATGACGGCGCGCTGGGCGTGATGCTGGCCGTCGACCTGATCGAGACCTTCCACCGCCAGGGCCGCCGCCTGCCCTTCGCGCTCGAGGCCATCGCCTTCGGCGACGAAGAGGGCTCGCGCTTTCCCGCCTCGATGGCCTGCAGCCGCGCGGTCGCCGGCACGGTCGATCCCCAAGTGATGGAGATGACCGACGCGGAGGGTACGAGCCTTGCCGAGGCCTTCGCCGCCTTCGGTCTGGACCCCACGCGCCTGACCGAAGCCGCCCGCCGGCCGGGCGAGATCTTCGCCTTCCTCGAGGCCCATATCGAACAGGGTCCGGTGCTGGAGGCCGAGGGCCTGGCCCTGGGCGTCGTCACCGCCATCGCCGCCCAGAAGCGGCTTCTCGTCCGTTTCAAGGGCCAGGCCGGCCACGCCGGCACCACGCCCATGGGCCTGCGCAAGGACCCCGGGCCCGCCGCCGCCGAGGCGGTGCTGGCGCTCGAACACATCTGCCGCGAAGGTCCGCTGGCCGGAACCGACGGCCTGGTCGGCACGGTCGGTCGCATGACCGCCCTGCCCGGCGCCTTCAACGTCATTCCCGGCGCGGTCGAGTTCTCGATGGACATCCGCGCCGAGACCTCGGCCACCCGCGACGCGGCCGTCGCCGCCGTGACGGCGCGGATCGAGGCCATCGCCGAACGGCGCGGCCTGAAGGTCAGCGTCACCCTGATGCAGGAACTGGCCGAGAGCCCGTGCGACGCGGGCCTGGCCGACCTGCTGGCCGCCGCCGTCGGCGACTTGAATGATTTGGGGGGGCAGCCCGCCCGCCGCCTGCCCAGCGGCGCTGGCCACGACGCCATGGTCATCGCCGACCTATGCCCCACCGCCATGCTGTTCATCCGCTGCGAGGGCGGGATCAGCCACAACCCCGCCGAAGCCGTCACCGACGCCGACTGCGCCCTGGCCGCCCAGGCCATGGTCGGGTTCGTGGAAAAGCTGGCGATGCGCAACGATTTCTCGAAGACGCCGCAATGACCGACACCGCATTCAAGACCTTTGGGGACCTGGACCACCCCGCCCGCCTGCTGATGGGCCCTGGCCCCATCAACGTGCACCCACGCGTGCTGCGGGCGATGTCGGTGCAGTTGCTGGGCCAGTTCGACCCCGAGTTCACCGGCTACATGAACGAGGTCATGGCGCTGTATCGCGGCGTCTTCCAGACGCAGAACCACTGGACCTTCGTGGTCGACGGCACCTCGCGGGCCGGCATCGAGGCGGCGCTGGTCTCGACGCTGCAGCCGGGCGACGACGTCGTGGTGGTCAACGCCGGGCGCTTCGGCCTGCTGCTGGCCGAGATCGCCGAGCGCTGCGACGCACGGGTCACCTTCGTCGAGGGCGAGTGGGGCCAGGTCGTCGATCCGCAGGCGGTGGAGGACGCGGTCGCGCGCGTGAAGCCGCGCCTGGTGGCCTGCGTGCACGGCGACACCTCGACCACCATCGCCCAGCCGATCGAGGCCATCAGCGAGATCTGCGAGCGGCACGGGGCGCTGCTTTATGTCGACGCCACCGCCACCCTGGGCGGCATGAGCGTTCCGGTCGACGCCTGGAAGGCCGACATCGTCACCGCCGGCCTGCAGAAGTGCATGGGCGGCCCGTCGGGCTCGGCCCCGATCACCATCAGCGACAAGGCCGCCGACCACATCTTCTCCCGCCGCCATGTGGAGAAAGGCCTGGCCACGCCCGGCAGCGCGGGGAACGGCCGGCGCATCGCCTCCAACTACTTCGACCTGGCCATGATCATGGACTACTGGTCGGACAAGCGGCTGAACCACCACACCGAGGCGGCCAGCATGCTGTTCGCCGCCCGCGAATGCGCCCGCATCGTGCTGGAGGAAGGGCTCGAGGCCCGCTTCGCCCGCCACGCCCAGGCCGGCGCGGCGATGACCGCCGGCATCGAGGCCATGGGCCTGACCGTCTATGGCGACCAGGCCCACAAGATGACCAACGTCACCGGCGTGATCACGCCCGCTGGCGTCGACTACGACCGCGTAAAGGCGCGGATGCGCACCGAGTTCGAGATCGAGATCGGCGCGGCCTTCGGGCCGCTGGCCGGCAAGATCTGGCGCATCGGGACCATGGGCGTGAACGCCCGCAAGCACGCGGTGCTGCAAACCCTGGCGGCGCTTGAGGCGGTGCTGCGCTGGGAGGGGTTCAATGCGCCGGCTGGGGCCGGGGTGGATGCGGCGCTGGGGGTGTTCGCATAATGGTGACGGCGCTCAAGATCCTCCCCCTGAAGGGGGAGGTGGCCGCGAAGCGGTCGGAGGGGGAAGCGATTTTCCACGCCCGTCCGACTTCCCCCTCCGTCGCCTTTGGCGACACCTCCCCCTTCAGGGGGAGGATCTGATGACCTACCCCCGCGACCTCGTCGGCTACGGCGAGCACCCGCCGCACGCCCAATGGCCGGACGGCGCGCGCGTGGCCGTGCAGTTCGTGCTGAACTACGAGGAAGGCGCCGAGCGCAGCGTGCTGCACGGCGACAAGGTCAGCGAATACTTCCTGTCGGAGATGGTCGGCGCCCAGCCCATCGAGGGCATGCGCCACATGTCGATGGAGAGCCTCTACGAATACGGCTCGCGCGCCGGCTTCTGGCGCATCCGGCGCCTGTTCGAGGAATTCGACCTGCCGCTGACCGTCTACGGCGTCGCCCAGGCCATGGAGCGCGCGCCTGACGTCGTCGAGGCGATGATGAAGTCCGGCTGGGAGATCGCCAGCCACGGCTATCGCTGGATCGACTACCAGCACTTTCCCGAGGATCTCGAACGCGAGCACATCGAAAAGGCCATCGAGGTCCACAAGCGGCTGACCGGCGAGCGCCCACTCGGCTGGTACCAGGGCCGCACCAGCCCCAACACCGCCCGCCTGGTCGCCGAGGAAGGCGGCTTCGTCTACGACGCCGACAGCTACAGCGACGACCTGCCCTACTGGGACGACCAGCATGGCCGGCCCCAGCTGATCGTGCCCTACACGCTCGACACCAACGACATGCGCTTTTCCGCGCCCCAGGGCTTCAACAGCGGCGACCAGTTCTTCGCCTACCTGCGCGACGCCTTCGACGCGCTCTGGCTGGAGGGCGAGACGGCGCCGAAGATGATGAGCATCGGCCTGCACTGCCGCATCGTCGGCAAGCCGGCCCGGATCATGGCCCTGCGCCGGTTCCTCGAACACGTGACCCGCCACGACAAGGTCTGGGTGGCCAGGCGCATCGACATCGCCCGCCACTGGATCGCGACCCATCCGTATGGAGCCAAGGGATGAGCGCCCCGCCCCTGACCCTGGCCCTCCTCAACAGCATGAACCAGACGGGCTTCGTCACCGCCCTGGGCTTCGCCTTCGAGCTGTCGCCCTGGGTGGTCGAGCGCGCCTGGAGCGCCCGCCCCTTCGACAGCATCGAGGCCATGCACGGCGCGATGATGCAGGTGCTGAACGCCGCCCCCCTCGACGACCGGCTGGCCCTGATCCGCGCCCACCCCGAACTGGCCGGCAAGGCGGCGATCGCCAGGCAGCTTACCGCCGAGAGCACGGCCGAGCAGGCCGGCGCGGGCCTCGACCGGCTGACGCCCGAGGAGTTCGCGCGCTTCCACGACCTCAACGCCGCCTACGGCGAGCGCTTCGGCTTTCCGTTCATCATCGCCGTGCGGCTGAACGACAAGGCCTCGATCCTGCGGGCCATGCAGGCGCGCCTGGCCAACGACCGCGAGGCCGAGGTCGCCGAGGCGATCGCCCAGATCGGCCTGATCTCCAAGCTCCGCATCCAGGACGCGGTGACGCAGTAGATGGACTATGATCTCGCCGCCTGGCTGAACCTGGCGCTCCGCTGGCTGCACGTGATCGCGGGCGTCGCCTGGATCGGCGCCTCGTTCTACTTCGTCTGGCTCGACAACAACCTGCGGGCGCCCGAGCCTGCCAAGGACGGAGTCAAGGGCGAGCTATGGGCCGTGCACGGCGGCGGCTTCTACCACTCGCAGAAGTACCTGACCGCCCCGGCGCACATGCCCGGCCACCTGCACTGGTTCAAGTGGGAGGCCTACACCACCTGGCTGTCGGGCTTCGCCCTGCTGTTCGTGCTCTACTACTGGGGCGCGCCCGTTTATCTGATCGACCCGGCCAAGCACGCCTTCAGCCATTGGCAGGCGGTGGGCGTCGGCCTCGTCTTCATCTTCGGCGGCCTCCTCGTCTACGAAGGCCTGTGCCGCTCGCCGCTGGTGGAGCGTCCTCGCCTGTTCGGGATCGTCTGGTTCTGCGCCCTGATCGGCGCGGCCTGGGCGCTGCAACACCTCTTCACCGACCGCGGGGCCTTCATCCACGTCGGCGCCATCATCGGCACGGCCATGGCCGCCAACGTCTTCCTGACCATCATCCCCAACCAGCGCAAGATCGTCGCCGACATGCTGGCCGGCCGCGAGGTCGACCCGCGCCTGGGCGCGGCGGGCAAGCAGCGGTCGGTGCACAACAACTACATGACCCTGCCGATCCTGTTCATCATGATCAGCAACCACTATCCGGCGATCACCGGCCATCCGCTGGCCTGGCTGCTGCTGGCCCTGGTGGGCGCGGCGGGGATCTCGATCCGCCACTTCTTCAACCTGCGCCACCACGGGATCATCCGGCACGACTTCCTGTTCTACGGGGCCATGCTGATGTTCGCCGTCAGCGTCATCGCCAGCCAGAAGCCCAAGGCGCCCGCCGTTCTGGGCCCGGTCAGCTTCTTCGAGGCGCAGGCGATCGTGCAGAAGCACTGCGTGACCTGCCACGCCGCCAAGCCCACGCACCGCGGCTTCGGCGCCCCGCCCAACGGCGTCGCCTTCGACAGTCCCGAGCACATCGCCCGCTATGCGCCCAAGATCAAGGAACGCGCGGTGGTCAGCACGAGCATGCCGCTTGGCAACGAGACCCATATGACCGATGAGGAGCGCGCCAAGCTTGGCGCCTGGATCGAATCCGGGGCCAAACTGCCCTGAGCACGCTGGAGGCCGCCCCCTTGTCCGACGCCGATCACGAGGCCGCCCCCGACGCCCCGGCGCCGCGCAAGCGCAACGCCGAGCGGACGCGCAAGGCGATCATGTCGGCGGCGCTGAAGGAGTTCTCCCAGGCCGGCTTCGCGGGCGCGCGCATCGAGCGGATCGTCAAGGCCGCCAAGTGCAACATCCGCATGCTCTACCACTACTTCGGCGACAAGAAGGGCCTCTACGTCGCCGTGCTGGAGGCCGCCTACGAGGACCTGCGCAACCGCGAGGCCGAGCTGAAGATCGACTTCGACAAGCCGCTCGACGGCTTCCTCGAACTGCAACGCTTCACCTTCGAGTATTTCGAGAAGAACCCGCGCTTCGAGGGCCTGCTGCGCAACGAGAACCTGATGCAGGGCAAGTTCGTCGCGCAAAGCCGCAAGGTCACCGAGACGGCCTTCCCCCTGCGCCGCACCATCGAGCGGCTGATCGAGAGCGGCCAGGAACAGGGCCTGTTCCGCGACAATCTCGACCCGATCCAGATCTACGTCACCATCGCGGCCATGAGCCGCTTCCACCTGGCCAACGGCTGGTCGCTGTCGGTCACGCTCGACACCGACATGAGCACCGCCGAATGGCGCCGCGCCAGGCTCCAGCACGCCCTGGACGTGCTGGAGGGATACCTGACGGCGGCTTGATCAGGATCCTCCCCCTGAAGGGGGAGGTGTCGCCAAAGGCGACGGAGGGGGAAGTCGCTGCCGAAACGGCAAGCGCCGCAATAGCTGAAAACGTCCCCCTCCGGCCCTTCGGGCCACCTCCCCCAGAGGGCAAGGATCTTAGGGGCCTACTTCGCCAGCACGTTCATCACCGCCAGGGTCATCGCTTCCACGCCCGTGCGGATGCTGGGCTCGGGGACCGGAGCGAAGAACGGCGAGTGGTTGACCGGCATGGGTTTGCCGGCCGCTTTCGCATCGGCCATCGCCTTGGGATCCAGGCCCCCGATCGAGAAATAGACCGACGGCACGCCGGCGATGATGAACTCCGAATAGTCCTCGCTGGCCGAGCCGGGCGAGGTCACCGCGATCGCGTCCTTGCCGAAGGCGGTCTTGAAGACGGCGGCGGTCTTCTCGGTCAGGGCCGCGTCGTTGACCACCGCCTTGCCGCCCGGAACGATCTCAAGATCCGGCGCCGGCGCGCCCGACATCTCGGCCACGGCCTTGGCGGTGCGGGTGACACCGTCCAGGATCCGGGTGCGTACGCCGTCGTCCTGGGTGCGGATGGTGCCGCGCACCTTGGCCTTGTCGGGGATGATGTTGCCGGCGCTGCCGGCCTGGATCGAGCCGACGGTCACCACGCCGAACGCGGCCGGATCCTTCTCACGGCTGATCACGCTCTGCACGTCGACGGTGAAGCGGGCGGCCATCATCACCGGGTCGATCGAGGCGGCCGGCATCGAGCCGTGCGCGCCACGGCCGTTGAAGGTCAGCTCCAGGGCGTCAGAGGTCGAGGTCAGGACGCCGGACTTGTAATAGACCTGCCCCGCCGGGCCGGGACCGACGTGCAAAGCAAAGCCGTAGTCGGGCTTGCCGAACTTCTGGAAGAAGCCGTCGTCGATCATCGCCTTGGCGCCGCTGACCGTCTCTTCCGAGGGCTGGGCGACAAAGACCAGCGTACCCTTCCACTTGGCCTTCTGCGCCACGAGCTGGCGGGCCGCGCCGATCCAGGCGGCCATGTGAATGTCGTGACCGCAGGAATGGGCGACGAATACGTCGGCGCCGTTCCAGGTGGTCTTGGCCCGGCTGGCGTAGGGCAGGCCGGTCTTCTCTTCCATCGGCAGGGCGTCGAGCTCGGTGCGGATCAGCACGCTGGGCCCCTCCCCGTTCTTCAGCACCGCCACCACGCCGGTCTTGCCGACGCCTTCGGTGACCGTGAAGCCCAGCGCGCGCATCTGCTCGGCCAGCTTCTTGGCGGTCTCGACCTCCTGGAAGCCCAGTTCCGGATGGGCGTGCAGGTCCTTGTAGAGCGCGTCGAGTTGCGGGTAGTCGCGATCGAGCTGGGCCTTGATGGCGGCCTTGGTCGCCGGAACGTTCAACGGGGCGGCCATCGCGGGCGCGGCCAGCAGGGCCATGGCGGCGGCGAGGGTGAAGGTCTTGGAGGTCATGCTGCTCGCGCGGCGGACCGCGCCCTTCCTTCTGTCGTTACGCAAACTCTCCCCTCCCCTTGATGGGGGAAGAGCGGGGTTGGGGGTGGAAGCGGCGGTGGACGTCACGCGGACGGCGCCAGATCCTGAACCGCTGTCACCCCCATCCCCGGCCCTTCCCCCATAGAGAGGGGGAAGGGAGCAATGGAGATCAGAACTTCCTACGGGCGTTCACCCCGACGGTGCGCGGGGTCAATCCATAAAGCAGGTCCTGGTACCCGACGTTGCTGTTCTTGTTCATGATCCCCTCGGCGTCGGTGAGGTTGGTCACGAAGGCGTAGACGCCCCAGTCCTCGCCCTCGACGCCGGCCCGCAGGTTCACGGTGCTGAAGCTGCCGAACTTGTCGAAATAGACGTAGGTCGGCCGGAAGGTGGAGACCATCTCGCCGGTATAGGCGTAGTCGGCGCGCAGCAGGCCATTGAGGCCGGCGACCGGCAGCGGCCAGACGTACTGGGCCGAGGCCGAGGCCGTCCAATCGGGCACGTTGGCGATGCGGTCGCCCTTCTTGCCGGTCGAGCCGTCGACCAGGATGTTGGCGTTGGCCTGGTCCTCGGTCAGCTCGGCCTTGGTGTAGCCGATCGAGCCATTGAGCGAGAGGCCGGCGATCGGCCGGGCGGCGATCTCCAGCTCCAGGCCCTCGATCCGCGCCGCCCCGGCGTTGGTGATGAAGGAATAGAGGCCGTCGGCCGTGATGGCGCTGGTCTGGCGGTCCTTCCAGTCGATGCGGTAGGCGGCGGCGTTGGCCGTCAGCTTGCCGCCCAGCCAGGTGGTCTTCACGCCGGCCTCGTAGTTCCACAGGCTGTCGGGATTGTAGACCACCAGGGCGCCGTTCAGGCCGGGCACGTTGTTGGCCCCGCCCGGCCGGAAGCCCTCGGCCGCCGTGGCGTAGACCATGACGTCGGAGGTGATCTTGTAGCTGGCGTTGAACTTGTAGACCCAGCCCGAGGCCTCGGCGGTCTGCTCGGAATAGGGGGCCAGCGCGGCGCCGGTCAGCAGGTTCCTCTGGGTGCCGGCGCTGCCCGTGGTCTTGGTGTAGTCGTAGTGGCGCGCCCCCACCGTCAGCGACAGGCCCTCGACCTGCGGCGGCGTCCAGGTCGCCTCGCCGAACTGGGCGGTCTGCTTGACGCCGGTATTGACGTAGCGGCCCTGCAGGTACTGCATCGGGCTGTAGGGCTGGCCCGTGGTCAGGCTGGTCAGCACCGTGTTGCTGTCGATGTGGTCCTTGCGCAGCTCCATGTAGCCGCCGACCGTCCACTGCAGCTGGCCCTCGCCCTTCGACGACAGCCGCAGTTCGTGGTTCCAGGCGCCCAGATAGGCCGGCTGGTAGCCGATCACGCCGTTGGCGCTGCCGATGTAGGGCCGGTACTGCGGGGTGAAGTCGATCGTCCGCAGCATGTCGTACTTGTAGTAGGCGCTGGAGGCGGTGACCTCGCCGATCGGGCTCGACCATTTGCCCGTGACGCTGGTCATGTCCATCTCGGTGTCGAGCGGCAACTTCACGGCGCTGTCGGTCTTGTAGTCGCCCAGGCGATCGTACCAGCCTTCCAGGTCGTCGGCCGACGAGTTCTGGTGAACCTTGGTGACGACCAGCGAGATGTCGTCGGTGGGCGTGAAGCCCAGCATGGCGCGATAGCCGTCGGCGTGGCTGTCGTTGACGTTCTTGGCGCCGGTGCGGACGTTGTCGACGAAGCCCGGGCGATCCTCGGTATAGGCCACGATGCGGGCGGCCAGCTTGCCCTCGATCAGCGGGATGTTGCCCATGGCCTTCAGGTACGAGCCGCGCGAGCCGCCCTTGGTGGTGCTCGCCTGGCCTTCGACCGAAGCCCCGAACTGGCTGCTGTCGGGCTTGGCGTAGATCACCCGGATGGTGCCGCCCATCGAGCCGCCGCCGTACAGCGTGCCCTGAGGGCCGCGCAGCACTTCCACCCGCTCGACGTCGAACAGGTTGAGGTCGGCGGCGTTGTTGGCCGGATCCTGGGTGGTGCCCGAAGGGCCGGTCACCGAGGTCTCGTCGTAATAGAGGCCTGTGGTGGCCTCGCCCGAGCCCTGCACGCCGCGGATGGTCACGCGGCTTTGGCCAAGCTGGCCCTGGGTCAGGTTCACGCCCGGCACCGAGCGGAAATAGTCCTGCAGGCCGGTGGCCCCGATCTTCTGCAGGCTGTCGCCGGTCACCGCGCTGATGCTCATCGGCGTGGTCTGGAGGGTGGTCGAGCGCTTGAGCGCGGTGACGACGATCTCCTCGACGGTCTCGTCCGGCGCGGGCTTGGCGGCCTGAGTAGCGGATTGGGCGGCCGCCCCCAGCGGCGCCGCGAAGGCGGCAAGAGCCGCCGTGGAAAGCAGGATCCGAAGATCGGTACGCATCACATTCCCCAGTGCATGCATGAGAGCGCCCGCTCTGAAGGCGGGTCGATCCCCAGGCTGGGGTACGCGACGAAAATATGTCAACGCTTTTGTATCGATATTATTTGGATCGATATGATTGCCTGCCACACAAGCAAACCTTCGCCCCCCTCAGATCCCCGGCGCGTACGGGAACGCCATCGCCTCATAGGCCTCCAGGCTCAGCGGCGGCGGCGCCTCGCCCTTGGGCAGGGGCAGGCCGTTGATCGACTGGAAGTAGGCGACAGAGGCGTCGCGCCACCACTGGGCCTCGCGCCGCTGGACGGCCAGGTACGTCGCCACCTCGCCGTGGCGTTCGGCGTCGACATAGGGCGCCAGGTCCGCCCAGGTCGCCTGCATGCCGTCGACCGCCTTCACCCCGCGCGAATATCGGGTCACCAGCTCGTCCCACAGCGGGCGGCCAGACTTCGTGCGGTAGTCCCACGGCAGGTGGTGGAACCACAGCAGGTCCTTCTCGTCGATCCTGGCGAGATCCGAGAACGCGGCCGCCACCGGCGGGGCGTATTGGGCGACGGCGTCGCTGCCCTTGGCCGTGCGGTCGAAGCCGATCCCGGCCTTGTCGGCCTTGTGGTAGTAGACGCTGGTCCAGTCGGCGCGCTCTCCGCCGGCCACCCACGGCCCCGGCCCGTAGTGGTGGCTGCGGCCCATCAGGTGGTGCAGGCCCATGGGGGTCATGTAGTCGACCACCGCCTCGCGCGAGCCCATCATCATCTTCACGGCAGGTCCGGTGAAGCGCCTGTCGGGCGTGAAGGTCATGGCCGCCCAGTCGCGGGCGATCGTCTCCGAGGAGGCTTCCGGATCCCAGGCCAGGCGCCCGAAGGCGTACCAGTTGGCCTGGTCGAACTGCGAGCCGCTCCAGTTGCGGTCGGTCCCGATATTGGCGACGCCCGCCATCAGGGTGCGCGAATAGCCGTGCAGCTTGCCGTCGACCACCTTGGCCACGGTCGACTGCCTACCGGCCGCGAAGGTGTCGGCCTTCAGCACCTCCTCCCACATGGTTCCGAGGTAGGCCAGGTGGGTGGAGAAGCCGAGATATTCCTTGGTGATCTGGAACTCCATGCCGAGGTTGGTCTTCGGCATGGCCCCGAACAGCGGGTGGAACGGCTCGCGCGGCTGGAAGTCGATGGCCCCGTTCTTGACCTGGACGATGACGTTTTCGGCGAACTGGCCGTCGAACGGCTTGAACTCCGAATAGCCCTGCTTGGCGCGGTCGTCGGGCTGCTCGTGTGAATAGACGAAGGCCCGCCACATCACGATGCCGCCGTGCGGCCCCACCGCGTCGGCCAGCATGTTGGCGCCGTCGGCGTGGGTGCGGCCATAGTCCTGCGGGCCCGGCTGGCCCTCGGAATTGGCCTTCACCAGGAAGCCGCCGAAATCGGGAATGGCCTTGTAGATCTCGTCGGCCTTGGCCTTCCAGAAGGCGCGCACGGCCGGATCCAGCGGGTCGGCGGTCTTCAGCCCGCCGATCTCGATCGGCGAGGAGAACCGGGCCGACAGATAGACCTTGATCCCGTAGGGTCGGAACGTGTCGGCCAGGGCCGCGGCCTTGGCGATATAGGGCGCGGTCAGGCTGTCGGACTTGGCGTTGACGTTGTTGAGCACCACGCCGTTGATCCCGATCGAGGCGTTGGCGCGAGCGTAGTCGACATAGCGAGGATCCTTGACGTCCGGCAGTCGCCACCAGTCCCAGATCGACTGGCCCGAGTAGCCGCGCTCGACGCTGCGATCCAGGTTGTCCCAGTGGTTCAGCAGCCGGTAGCGGACCTTGGGAGCATCGACCAGATCCAGGCGGTCGACCGCCTGCCGGGTCTGGATCAGCGCCAGATAGCGATAGACGCCGTGCAGCACGCCGAGGTCGGCGTTGGCGGCGATCACGGTGACGGGCCTGCCGCCCTCGCTCAGGGTCCGGATGCGGTAGCCCTCGTCGCCGGCCGCTTCGAGCGGCAACTTCAGGGCGGCGATCCGGGGCGAGGACTTCGGCGTTCCCAGCAGGATCTCCCCGCCCCCGTTACGACGCTCGCCCAGCAAGCCCGCCAGGCCCCGTTCGAGTTCCGCGTGGGCGACCTTCAGCGCCGGCGTGTCGGCGACCGGCGCGACGTCCCCCGCCGAAGCGCGATAGGCCCTCGCGGCGCTCGCTTCCACTGGTCGGTAGCGGAGCCACAGGTCGTGGCCGTCCTCGGCCCGGGCGGTCAGCGGCGCCAGCAGCAGGCCGGCGGCCAGGCAGAGCCCTCGAAGCAGTCGGCTGGGTCGCATCGGTTCTCCCCGTCAATCATCTGGGTCGGCCGTCTTCGCGGCCTGAAGCTGTCGCCGCATGTCCGGCGCGGTGGTCGAGTCTCCGACACCTTATTGGTCTGACCAATGGATTGACAACCTCCCCGCCGCGTTTAAACGAAAGGACGAAGATCGCTCGCGGGCCAGGCGCCCGCCAAGACCTCGTCGCCGGCCAAACCGGCGCCGCCGCAGAAAGACGCCGATGCTCAAGATCACCGCCGCCAGGGTCATCGTCACCTGTCCGGGCCGCAACTTCGTCACCCTGAAGATCGAGACCAGCGACGGCGTGTACGGGATCGGCGACGCCACCCTGAACGGGCGCGAACTGGCCGTGGCCAGCTATCTGAACGACCACGTCATTCCCTGCCTGGTCGGCCGCGACGCCCACCAGATCGAGGACATCTGGCAGTACCTCTACAAGGGCGCCTACTGGCGGCGCGGGCCGGTGACCATGTCGGCCATCGCCGCCGTCGACATGGCGCTGTGGGACATCAAGGCCAAGGTCGCGAACCTGCCGCTCTACCAGCTGCTGGGCGGCGCCTGCCGCACCGGCGTCATGGTCTACGGCCACGCCAACGGCGCCAGCATCGAGGAGACCCTCGACAACGCCGCCGTCTATGCCGAGCAGGGCTACAAGGCCATCCGCTTGCAGTCGGGCGTGCCGGGGCTGAAGACCGTCTACGGCGTCTCCAAGGACCGCTTCTTCTACGAGCCCGCCGACGCGGCCCTGCCCAGCGAAAGCCTGTGGTCGACCGAGAAGTACCTGCGCAGCGTGCCGCCGCTGTTCGAGGCGGCGCGCGAGAAGCTGGGCTGGGACATCCACCTGCTGCACGACGTGCACCATCGCCTCACGCCCATCGAGGCCGGGCGCCTGGGCAAGGACATCGAGCCTTACCGCCCGTTCTGGATGGAGGACGCCACCCCCGCCGAGAACCAGGCCAACTTCCGCCTGATCCGCCAGCACACCACCACGCCCCTGGCCGTGGGCGAGGTGTTCAACTCGATCTGGGACTGCAAGCAGCTGATCGAGGAACAGCTGATCGACTACATCCGCGCCACCGTCGTCCATGCCGGCGGCATCACCCACCTGCGCCGGGTGGCCGCCTTCGCCGACATGCACGGCGTGCGCACCGGCTGCCATGGCGCGACGGACCTGTCGCCGGTCTGCATGGCCGCGGCCCTGCACTTCGACCTGTCGATCCCCAATTTCGGCATCCAGGAATACATGCGCCACACGGCCGAGACCGACGCCGTCTTCCCGCATGCCTACACCTTCGAGGACGGCATGCTGCATCCGGGCGAGGCGCCGGGCCTTGGGGTCGATATCGACGAGGACCTGGCCGCCAAGTATCCCTACAGCCGCGCCTATCTGCCGGTGGCCCGCCGGGAAGATGGATCCATGCACGACTGGTGAGATCCCGCCCGGGATCTTGTCAGACCAAATAGCGGCGGCGTCCGACAAGGGTTATGCTATCGGTGAGGGACCATCGGTTCCGAGCGTCGATTCCAGGAAGCCATGTCGGACAACGTCAAGCTCTACCGCAAGATCGCGGACACCGTCGCCGACGCCATCGAGGCGGGCCAGTACAAGCTGGGCGACCGCCTGCCGACCGAGCGCGAACTGGCCGAGCAGTTCGGCGTTTCCCGCCCCACCCTGCGCGAGGCGATGATCGCCCTGGAAATGCTGGGCATGATCGAGGCCCGCCACGGCCTGGGCATCTACGTCACTGGCGACGTACGCCCCGTGGCCCCGCAAGCCGCCGAGCGCGAGACCGAGATCGGCGCCTTCGAGCTGATCGAGGCCCGCCGCCTGTTCGAGGGCGAGGCCGCCGCCCTGGCCGCCACCTCGATCACCGAGGACCAGATCGCCCAGCTGGAAAGCCTGCTCGAGCGCATGCACGAGGAGGAGGAGATCCGGGGCGAGGACGCCGACCGCGAGTTCCATCTCGTCATCGCCGCGGCCACCGGCAACGGCGCGATCATCGCCACGATCGAGAACCTGTGGGACTGGCGCAACCGCTCGGCGCTCGCGCGCAACATCCTGACCCGCGCCCGCGGCATGGGGCTGGAGCCCCGCATCGCCGAGCACCGCCGGGTGGTCGAGGCCCTCAAGGCCCGCGACCCCGCCGCCGCCCGCCAGGCCATGCGCGACCACCTCGAACGGGTCATCGAGCACCTGCTGCACGCCACCGAGACCGAGGCCGTCGAGCGCGCCCAGCAGGAAACCAACGCCCGCCGCGACGCCATCGCCAAGCGCGTGGCCATCTAGAACGCAAAACGCCCCGGCGAAGATCGCCGGGGCGCCATTGCATCAGCGCTTCAGCCCTAGGTCGGCGTGCGCACGGACATGCCGCGGAGCCAGAAATAGGTCGTGCCGGTGCTGGCCACCTGCAGACTGAAGGTGTTGGCGCCGGCCTTCACCAGCTGCGGCGGCACCACGAAGTAGTTGGCCTGGTAGCCGAAGCCGCCGCCGGGCACGACGTAGTTGGCGATGATCTGCGTGCCGTTGACGCTGAGGCTGACCGGGGCGTTGCCTTCCTGGTTGCCGTTGCGCGACACCAGCCCGTCGAACTCGAACATCAGCGCCGCCGAGGCCGAGGCCGCCTGGTAGGTCACCGCCACCACGCCGTTCTGGGCGATCTTCACGTGGTCGCCGGCGAAGCTGCCGTCGTTCTGCGAGACCGTCAGCTGATTGGTCTTCGGCGGCGAGACCGAGAAGTCGGCCGTGGCGACCGGCGTGTAGAACTGGCCTTTCGAGACGGCGAAGTCATAGAGCCAGAAGAAGGTGGTCGCCTTGGGCGACACCGTCAGGGCGATGGTGTTGGCGCCGGCCACGCAGAGCTCGGCGGGCACGGCCACTTCCACCCACTGCGGCCCGAAGCCGCCGCCCGGCACGGTGTAGTCGGCCAGGATCGGCTTGCCGTTGAAGATCAGCGAGATCGGCGAATAGCCGTCCTGGTTGCCGTTGCGCGACACCAGGCCGTAGAGGGCGACGCTGACCTGGGCGCCGGGACCAAGGTCGGTCAGCGAGAACTGCAGGCCGAAGCTTGCGTTCTGGGCGTACTTGTAGTGATCGCCCGCGAAGGTCCCGCCGTTGGTGGTGATCGATAGGCCGGGGCTCAGGGCGACCGGCGAGACCCGCAGGTTGGCGGCCAGGGCCTTGCCGACATAGGGACCGGAGACGAAGTCGATCTCCAGGCCGTAGAGCCAGAAGAAGGTCTGGGCGTTGCCGTCCACCTGCAGCTGCAGGGCGTTGGCGCCGGCCTTCAGCAGGGCCGCGGGGATCGGGAAGATCGCGTCCTGCGGGCCGAAGCCGCCGCCCGGAATGGTGAAGCCCGAGACGATCTGGCCGCCGTTGACCTGCACCGAGATCGGCGAGAAGCCGTCCTGGTTGCCGTTGCGCGACACCAGGCCCGTCACCCGGACCGCCAGGGTCTTGGTGAAGGCGTCGGCGTCCAGGTTGAACTGCACGG
This sequence comes from Caulobacter sp. CCNWLW153, assembly GCF_036889365.1. NCBI lineage: Bacteria > Pseudomonadati > Pseudomonadota > Alphaproteobacteria > Caulobacterales > Caulobacteraceae > Caulobacter > Caulobacter sp. CCNWLW153. The sequence goes on along the minus strand of NZ_JBAKFV010000003.1, from coordinate 119,485 downwards.
TGACGGCCTGGTTGTTGCCCAGGCGCTGGTGATCGCCGGCGGGCGTGCCGCCCAGGGCCGTGATCGACAGGCCCTGCGTGGTCGGCGGCGAGGTGTTGAAGACGGCGGCGCCGAGCACGAGGCCGATGGCGGCGGTGTCGGTCGAGACGATGGCGTTCATGATGTTTCCTCCTTGATCTAAACTCGGTTTCGAACTCGCACTCAGGACAAGTTGGCGGCGATCTCCTGGCACCACTGGGCTGTCTCGGCCAGCGGCGCCGCGTTGAGATTCCAGAGCATGATCCCGGCCTTGGACGCCCCGGACGGGTTCCAGCTGGCCAGGGGCGCCAGGTCGGCGAAGGCGGTGTTCTGGCCGGCGTTGGCGGCGTCGGCGACGCCGATGGCCACCTTCCCGGGGCCGACCAGGTCGGCGTACTGCTCGAACAGGGCCTGCTGGCCGGCGACGCCGTTCCAGTAGGCCATGGTGGCGACAAACGAGATCTGGTCCTTGGCCTGGGCCAGGTAGGCGTCGCGCACGGGACCCAGATAGACAGGCAGGGTCAGCAGGGCGTCGGGCCCCAGCGCCGCGCGCAAGGCGGCGATGACCTGCACGAAATTGTCGTCCGGCGTGTAGGAGACGTCCTCGTTGTCCAGGTCCACCCCGTCCAGGCCCCAGTCGTCGACGACGATCGCCTTGACGTTGGCCGCGTAGACCTGCGGATCGAGATTGCCCCAGCCGCCGGGATGGCCGTCCCAGTTCGGCTTGCCGTTGATCGACATCAGCACCTTGACGCCCCGCGCCTGCAGGGCCTTGGCGCCGGCCCGGATCTCCTGCTCGCTGTGCTTGCTGGTCAGGAAATCGAGCGTGATGGTGTCGCCCTGGTCGCTGGGCGCGTTCACCGCGAAGGCCAGGGCCACGACCCCAACCGAGTCCGGCGTCTCCTCCAGCGACGGCCCGCCCTCGTTGTAGCCGAGCCAATAGGCCATGAAGGTCTGACTGGTCACGTGACACCCCCTCGATCGCAGAAATACAACCTGAGGCAGTTAGTGAAGAAATGACTCCTTTAAGATGTGCGATTCCGCACACCCAACCTCAGGGCGCGAAAATTCGGAATCCCGCGAACTAGACGACCGGTCTATTATTTCCTACATAACTGATCATGACCCCCCGCAAGAAATCCGAGATCACCCGCGAACACATCCTGGCTGTCGGCCGCGAGCTGGTGCTTCGCCAGGGCTTCGGCGGCATGGGCCTGAAGGAGCTTCTGGACGCCAGCGGCGTGCCCAAGGGGTCGTTCTATTACTACTTCGCCTCCAAGGAGGCCTTCGGCTGCGCCCTGCTGGAGGACTACTGCGCCGAATACGGGGCCAAGCTGGCCGCCCTGTTCGACGCTCCCGGCAGCGGCCGCCAGCGCCTGATGGCCTACTGGAAGGTCTGGCTGGACGGCGACACCGCCTGCGGCATGGCCGATCGCTGCCTGGTGGTGAAGCTGGGCGCCGAGGTCTCCGACCTGTCGGAGGAGATGCGGCTGATCCTCGGCACCGGCGTCGAGCGCCTGGTGCGCCGCATCGCCGCCGTCATCGTCGAGGGCCGTGACGACGGCTCCTTGCCCGGCTCGGGCGATCCGGTCGCCACCGCCCGGGCGATGTACGCCCTGTGGCTGGGAGCGGCCATCCTGGCCAAGCTTTCCAAGGACCAGGCGCCCCTGCGCGAGGCGCTTGCCACCACCGAAACCCTGCTCGCGGCCGCCTGAGCCGCACCCCGACAACAACAAGGAGAAGACCCATGCGCAGCGCGATCCACGACGTGTTCGGCGACCCGGCCGAGGTTCTGGCCCTGGCCGACAGCCCGATCCCCGAGCCCGGCCCCGGCAAGGTGCGCGTGCGCACCCTGCTGTCGCCGATCCACAACCACGACCTTTGGACCGTGCGCGGCAACTACGGCTACAAGCCCGCCCTGCCCGCCATCGGCGGCAGCGAAGCTGTCGGGATCGTCGACGCCGTGGGTGAAGGCGTCGACGCGGCCCTGGTCGGCCAGCGCTTCGCCGTGGCAGGCGTGCACGGCAGCTGGGCCGAGTTCTTCATCGCCTCGGCCGCCGGCCTCGTGCCCGTGCCCGACGCCATCCCCGACGAGGCCGCCGCCCAGCTGATCGCCATGCCGTTCAGCGCCATCACCCTGCTCGAGACTCTCGGCGTGGAGGCCGGCGACTGGGTCGCCCAGAACACCGCCAACGGCGCGGTCGGCAAGACCCTGGCCATGCTGGCCAAGGCGCGCGGCGTCAACGTGATCAACCTGGTGCGCCGCGACGCGGGCGTGGCTGAACTGGCCGAACTCGGCATCGACAACGCCGTCTCCACCGCCGACGCCGACTGGAAGAAGACGGTCGCCGAACTGACCGGCGGCGCGCCGATCAAGGCCGCCGTCGACTCCATCGGCGGAACCGCCTCGGGCGACATGGCCGACCTGCTGGGCGAGAACGGCCTCCTGGTCTCGTTCGGCTCGATGACCGGCGAGCCGATGCAGATCTCGTCGGGCGCGGTGATCTTCAAGCAGCTGACCGTGAAGGGCTTCTGGGGCTCGACCGTCTCGGCCAACATGGCCCCGGACCTGCGCCGCAAGCTGATCGGCGAGCTCCTGACCCAGGTCGCCACCGGCAAGCTGAAGCTGCCTGCGGACGGCGTCTACGGCCTCGACCAGGTGTCCGACGCCGTGAAGGCCTCGCTGACCCCCGGCAAGACCGGCAAGGTGCTGCTGCGGCCGTAAGGCCTTCCCACTCTTCGTCATCCTGGGTCTACGGCGCTATGCGCCTTCGCCCGGGATGACGAACTGGCTTGAGCCTCTACTTCAGCAGCGCCTTCAGCTGCCCCAGCCCGCGCTCGGGCGGGCTGCCGTAACCGATCGGCTCGACGAAATTACCCTTGGCGTCGAACAGATAGACCGCCGACGAGTGGTCGACCGTGTATTCCCCGCCCTCGATCGCCACCTTGCGATGGTAGACGCGGTAGGCCTTGGCCGCCGCGTCGGTCTGGGCCGTCGTGCCGGTCAGCCCTCGGATGCGGTGGTCGAAGTTTGACAGGTAGAGCTTCAGCTGGGCCGGCGTATCGCGCTCGGGATCGACCGAGACGAACACCACGTTCAGCTTGTCGGCGTCGGGACCCAGGTCCTTCAGCCAGCCGGTCATCTCGGTCAGGGTCGTGGGGCACACTTCCGGGCAGAAGGTGAAGCCGAAGAAGATCGCCGTGGGCTTGCCCAGGAGATCCTTCTCAGTGACCGCCCGGCCATCCTGGTCGACCAACTGGAACGGTCCGCCGACCTTGGCCGAGGCGTTGGCCTTGGCGTGCTCGGCCGTGCGGTCACAGGCGGCCAGGGGCGCGGCGCAGATCAGCGCCGCCAGGGCGAGTTTGGACAGGATACGCACGTCTACTTGCCTCCCACGGCCTTGACCGGCGCATTGATGGCCACCGGCGGCGCCGTCTCGAAGCGCAGCGTCAGCGGCACGCTGGCGCCGACCACCAGATCGATCTTCGGCCCGATCACCATCAGGTGCTCGGCGCCCGGCTTCAGCGCCACCGGCTGCCCCGCCGGCAGGGCCAGGCCGTCGGAAAGCTTGCGCATGCGCATCACCCCGCCGTCCATCGACATGGTGTGGATCTCGGCCCGGGCCGCGGCCGGGGTCTCGACCGACACCAGACGGTCGGCGACGACGGCCTTTAGGGTCAGGTAGCAACCTCCAGCCGGCGCGCCCTTCGGCGCGGCGCGGCACCAGGCGCCCTCGACGGCGACCTTGGGCGCCACCCGGGCCGGCGGCGCGGCCTGGGCGGCGCTCGCCAACGCGGCGACGGCCAGGATCGGGAGATAGAGTGTCTTCATGGTCAGGCTCCAGCCTCGAGGCGCAGCCGGGGGGACAGGCGGCGCAGGATGAGATCAAGCGACAGGACCGCCGCCAGCGAGGCGCCGACGAGCGGGTAGAAAACGGCCAGGGGCAGGACAACGGCCAGCAGCCCCAGATAGGCGCGGCGGTCGGCCGGCGGGACAGGCGCGGCCAGCCGGCCCTTCGGCCGGCGCTTCCACCACATGACCACGGCCGAGACGCCCAGCAGCCAGACGGCGATGCAGCCGGCCAGCATCAGCAGCTTGTTGAAGAGGCCGAACTGCTGGCCCTGGTGGACGGCGATGCCCCACTCGATGGCCTTGGCCGCCGGACCAAAGTCGCGATAGCCGAGGTCGGCGATCACGCGGCCGTCGCCGCCGTCGAGATAGAGGGTGCGGGTGCGCTCGACCTGGTCGGGCATGTAGGTCGCCGTCCAGGTCCCGCCGTGGGTCTTGGGCAGGGTCAGGGTGAAGCCGTTGGTCAGGCCGGCGGCCTTCACCCGCTCCACCACGGCGTCTACGCCCAGGCTCATGTGGCCATGGCCCGAAGCAGGCGCGGCATGGGTTTGCAACGCCCACGGCACGCCTTCGCTCGGGGCTTCGCCGGCATGGTGCGGCTGGACGACCGGCGGACGCGGACGCCCCCAGCCGGCCTGGGTGGTCAGCTGGCGGACCTCCTTGCCCCAGAACGCCGACCACGGCATGCCGGTCGCGGCTAGGAACACGATCACCAGTCCCGCGAAGATCCCGGTCACCGCGTGCAGGTCGCGCCAGAAGACGCGCCTGGCCGGCGCGCCGCGCACGGTCACCACGCCGCCGCCCCGCCCGCGCGGCCACCACAGGAAGACACCCGTGGCGACCAGCACGATGGCCCAGCCGGCGACGATCTCGACCAGCAGGTTGGCGACCGGACCGGCGATGTCGAGGCTGTGCAACCGCTTGACCACGCCCATGACCCCGCCCGGCGCGCCGACGCCCAGCACCTGGCCGGCATGCGGATCGACATAGGCCGTCCGCGCGCCGTCGTCGGTATCGAGCGCCAGCTGCACGGCGCGGTCGCCCCGCGCCGGAACGACCAGCTGGCGGACCTTGCCGCCCGCCGCCACCTCGGCCGCGGCGATCCAGGCCGAGGGCCGGGTCTCGCCTGGGCCATCGGCGACCACCGCCAGCGGCCGCTGCACCAGGGCCGTCAGCTCGTCCTTGAACAGATAGAGCCCGCCGGTCAGCGCCAGCAGCATCAGGACCGGCAGCACAAGGAGGCCGGCATAGAAGTGCCAGCGCCAGAAGGCGCGATAGATCTCGCCGGCCGGGGTTTCGGTTCCCGCCATCGTCAGAACGACACCGTCACGCCGCCGAACACCGAGCGGCCGTCGCCCGGCCAGACGGCGGCGGTGGCGGCGGTCCAGGCCGTCGCCGCCTGGACGTTGGAGACATAGGCCTCGTCGGTCAGGTTGCGGGCGTCGAGGAACAGCGAGACCTTGTCGGTCGCCTTCCAGCCGGCGTTGAGGTTGAGGATCGCGTAGGACGGCGCGGTCTTCGTATTCTTGTAGTCGATCCACTGGTCGGCGGCCGACCACTCCACCGACGGCGCCATGAACCATCCGCCCGCCGCGTCGTAGCGCAGCTCGGCCCGGTAGAAATGCTTGGGCACGATGGGCAGGCGGTTGTCGCCGTACTGGACGTCGCCGTCGAAGCGGAAGTCCGACAGGGTGTAGGTCTGGCGCAGCCGCCAGCGCGGGGCGAAGGCCCAGTCCAGCGCCGCCTCGATCCCCTGGTGAAGGGTGTCGTCGGCGTTGAAGGTGGCGGCCGGGTGCTGGCTGTCGACGGCGAACTGCAGGAGCTCGTGCTTCAGCTTGGCGCGATAGGCCGTCAGGTCGTAGGTGAACGCCCCGCGATGGCCGCGCGCGCCCGCCTCGGCGGTCCAGGCCTCCTGCGCCTGGATCGGCGCGAAGCCGACATTGCTCGGCGACAGCGAGCTGAAGTTCGGCGGCTCGACCGAGCGGGTGACGTTGGCGAACAGCTGCGAGCCGTCGTCGCCCTGCCACAGCACGCCCACGCGCGGCGACACCCACTCGTAGTCCTTGTCGGCGGTCAGGTTGAAGGTCGAGGCGACGGCCGGGACCTTGAAGCTCTGGTAGTCGCGCTCTGCCCGGCCCCAGGTCAGGCCGCCGACCAGGATCAGGTGGTCGGTGACGAACAGGCGCCCTTCCCCGAACACGTCGGCGGCCTTGGCGTTCTGCAGCGACAGCGACTGCAGCGCGCCGCGCCCGCCTCGGACGTTGGTGTAGAAGGCCGAGTCCAGGTCGCCCTGGCGATACCAGGCGCCGAGATAGGCGTCGGCCTTCAGCCCGCCGACCTCGCCGTCCCAGTCCAGCCGCCCGAAGGCGCCGTAGTTGCGGCTCTGCTGGTCGATGACCTGGAAGATCGGGTGGTCCAGATCCTTCCACACCGCATAGACCGCGCCCTGGAACACCGTGTGCTCGTCGAGGCGCCAGGTGGTGCGCAGCGAGCCGCGCAGGCCGCGCTGGTTGCGGCCCTGGTCGTTGGCGAGGCTGGCGGCGGCGCTCTGGCGGGGATTGGCCTGGAACTGCGCCAGGGTCAGGGCGCCGGGGATCTCCTGGGCGATGTTGGAGCCGTTGAGGATGAAGCGCACCTCGCGGTCCTGCCCGAAGCCGCGCCCCAGGTTCAGGGTGGCGAACTGGATGTTCTGCTGGCTCTGCGAGCGCCAGCCCTGGCTGGTCTGGTTGGTGGCGGCGGCATAGAGGTCCCAGTCGCCCGATTGGCCCGCGATCGCCGCGTGCTCGCGGATCAGCCCGAACGAGCCGCCGTCGACGCGCAGGCGAGCGTTGAAGCCGGCGTCCTTGCCCGTGGGCGTCACCATGTTGATCGCTCCGCCCAGCAGGGCGCCGCCGAAGCGCAGGGCGTTGCCGCCGCGATAGACCTCGGCGTAGCGGGTGTTCAGCGGGTCGGCGATCTGGCTGTCGCCGTAGCCGTCGGCCTCGTTCAGAGGCACGCCGTCCTGGGCCAGCAAGAGGCCGCGATTGTGGCTGGCGTTGCCGATCCCCGAGCCGCGGATCGAGATGCGCACGTCGCCGCCCCACTTGCGCTGGGCGTAGACGCCGGGAGCGTCGCGCAGCATGTCGTCCAGCGCCAGGGCCTGGCGGGAGGCATAGGCCTCCTGCGAGATCACCGACACCGCGCCGGGGGTTTCGGAAAGGCGCTTGCGGGCGTCGGCGACGACGGAGGGATCTTCGGCGTTGCGGCGCGCGGTGACGATCACCGACGAGACGGCGCCTTCGCTGTCGTCGGGGGCGGCCAGGGCGGCGGCGGGCGCGAGCGCGGAAAGAGCGCAGGCGGCCAGGAGAACGGATTTCATTGTCTTTAAGTCCCAGGGCCGCGCCTTGCGCGACCATCAGCAGGCGGATCTTGGCCAGGCGCGGTCTCGCACGCGGCGCTGCGAACCCGGCGCGCGGCCGGGCGCTCCGCCGGTCATGCGACCGACGGTCAGATCAGCAGGCTGGGAGGACCTCTGGCCGGAAGCGGCGGCGCGGCCAGGCCTCGGCCGGGAGCCAGGTGGACGACGCGGGTCGGCTGCGGCTGGGCGGCATAGGCGACGAACTCGACCGGCGCGACGGCCAGGTCGGCCGGCGGCGCGCCCATCGCCACGCCCAGGGCCGCGAAGGCGCAGGGGGCGTTGGCGGGCTTCTCGTCGGAGCCCTTCTTGTGATCTAGGCGCTCGCCGGGCGCGACCACCTTGGCCCCCTGGCCGGTGCAGAGCACCAGGGCGAAGGGCAGGCCGTTGCGCGGTTCCGGGGCGGTCATGAAGCCGGCCGGGATCAGCACCTTCAAGGCGACCGCCAGCGCCGCGAGCGTCATGAAGACGGCGCGGGCGTTGGTCCAGCGATGGAAGGTCGGCCGGGTCACGCTTCAGGCTTTAGCTCAAGCGGCGCGGCTTGTCCTTGGTCATTCCGTCCCAGCCACATCATCCCTGGCGCGAAACGCGTCACGGAGTACAACCAAGCCCATGATCGACCGTCGTTCCTTCCTCGCGTCCGCCGCCGCCCTGGTCGCGCCCGTCCCCGCCCTGGCCCGCGAGACCGAGGGCGAACGCCTGACCGCCGTTCTGGAGGGCCTGATCCAGAAGGCGATGCTCGACTCGCCGCAGCTGATGACCCTGACGGGGATGGACGCCGGCCCCAACGCCGCCGCGCGCGGCAAGCTGGACGACCGCTCGCCGGCCGGGATCGCCCGCACCCGCCAGCTGTTCGTCGACCTGCAAGCCCAGCTTGCGACCTTCGACGCCAAGGCCCTGACCGGCATGGACCGGGTCAACCACCGCTCGGCCGCCTATCTGGCCGACACCACCCTGCAGAGCTACGCCATGCCGTTCGGCGATCCGAACGTCGGCGTCGCCGTGCCCTACATCGTCTCGCAGCTGTCGGGCGCCTATCGCGCCGTGCCCAGCTTCCTGGCCGACACCCATCCGGTGAAGACCAAGGAGGATGCGGAAGCCTATCTGTCGCGGCTGTCGGCCTTCGCCGGGCTGCTCGACCAGGAGACGGCCCGCGCCCGCGCCGACTTCGCCAAGGGGGCGACCCCGCCCGACTTCGTGCTGCGCACCACCCTGGCCCAGTTCTCGGCCCTGCTGGCGCCCGCCCCGGCCAGGTCCGAGCTGGTCACGGGCCTCACCCGCCGCACCGGCGCCATCCCCGGCGATTGGGAAGCCCGCGCATCGAGGATCGTCGAGGCCGATGTCTATCCGGCCCTGCGCCGCCAGGCCGACCTGCTGACCGCCGCCCTGCCCACCGCCACGCATGACGCCGGCGTCTGGCGCCTGCCGGACGGCGAGGCCTACTACCGCTACGCCGTACGCTCGGCCACGACCACCGACCTGGCCGGCGAGGAGATCCACCGCCTGGGCCTGGAGCTGGTGGCTCGGTTCACCGCCCGCGCCGACGCCATCCTCAAGGCCCGCGGCCTGACGCAGGGCCCTGTCGGCGCCCGCATCGCCGCCCTGCGCCGCGACCCGGCCAACCTCTATCCCAATGACGACGCCGGCCGCGCCGCCCTGCTGGCCGACCTGGAAGCCAAGACGCAGGCCATGCGCGAGCGCCTGCCCGGCTATTTCGGCCGCCTGCCCAAGGCCGGGGTGAAGATCCAGCGCATCCCGCCGTCGATCGAGAGCGGCGCGCCCGGCGCCTACTACACCCCGCCCAGCCTGGACGGCTCGCGCCCCGGCCTGTTCTCGATCAACCTGCGCGACACGGCCGAGCAGCCCCGCTTCGACCTGCCGACCCTGGTGTTCCACGAGGCCATCCCCGGCCACCACCTGCAGAACGCCCTGATGATGGAGGCGCCGGGCATCCCGACGCTGCGGCGCCTGCCGATCTTCTCGGGCTATTCGGAAGGCTGGGCGCTCTATGCCGAGCAACTGGCCGACGAGATGGGGGCCTACAAGGACGATCCCCTTGGCCAGCTCGGCTACATCGCCTCGATGCTGTTCCGCGCTTCGCGGCTGGTGCTCGACTCCGGCATCCACGCCAAGCGCTGGAGCCGCGAGAAGGCCATCGCCTACATGTCGGAAACCCTGGGCGACGCCGAAAGCTCGGTCACCCGCGAGGTCGAGCGCTACTGCGTCCAGCCGGGCCAGGCGTCCAGCTACATGCTGGGCTGGCGCACCTGGACGGACAGCCGCGCCCGCGCCGAAAAGCGCCTCGGCGACAGGTTCAGCCTCAAGGGGTTCCACGACACGGGCCTGACCGCAGGCACCATGCCGCTCGACGTGCTGGCCTCGGTGATCGACGAGTGGAAGGGAAGTTGAGGGTCAGGCCGGGACGTATGTCAGCCTGACGACCTCGTCGCCGATCCGCGTGCTGTCCACCAGCCGCAGCCTGGGCTTTGACCCCGCGAAGAACGGGGCCCCCTCGCCCAGCACCACGGGGTGCAGGTAGATCCGGTATTCGTCGATCAAGCCGAGCGCGGTCAGGCTGCGAGCCAGGTCGGGCCCGCCGACCTCGATCACCCCGTCGTGGCGATCCTTCAGCGCCCGGACGGCCGTCGCGAGATCGCCCTCGACCAGCGACGCGTTCGGCCCGACCGACTTCAGCGAGCGCGACACCACCCATTTGGGGCAACCGCGCCAGGCCGTCGCGAAGTCGCGCCTGGCCTCGTCCCACTCGGGATGCTCGTCGTCCCAGTAGCTCATGATCTCGTAGAGGCGGCGGCCATACAGGCTGCCCGTCAGGCTCCGCGCCTGGTCGACGAAGTAGCGGAACAGCGTCGGGTCGGGCCCGAAGCCCATGTGGTCGACATAGCCGTCGAGGGACTGGTTCATGCCGAAGACGAGCTTGGCCATGCCGCGATCTCCACCCGGGCCTCTCGAACGACCCCGGCGCAAGGTGCGCGCAAACGCGATCGGACACAAAGGCCGCCGCCCCTGCCCGCCCACTTTTGCACCCTCGCATCAATCCGCTATTAAGAGTCACTTGCATTAAGGCGGAAAGGCGACCAAAAGCGTCGCCGTTCGGCGAGGCGCTCTGTCGGGAGTCGCTCGCCCATATAATGCGAATGATTCTTATTTGCTAATATACGGGGATAGTCGTATGCGCATTTCCAACCGGACGCGCGGCCTGTTGCTGGCCGGCGTCGCCAATCTCGTTCTGGCGGGCTTCGCCCACGCCCAGGCCGCCGACGCGCCCGAAGAGGCCGTCACCACCAGCAAGCTGTCGCTGGGCAAGGTCGTCGTCTCGGCCGGCCAGGAGAAGGTGGCGATCGATACGCCCCAGGCCGTGACCACCCTCGACCAGGACGCCATCGACCAGGCCCAGGCCTCGACCATCGGCGACCTCCTGGCCGGCATTCCCGGCGTCAACACCATGGGCGGCGTCGGCGCCCTGGGCCAGGGCTTCAACATCCGCGGCATGGGCACGGGCCTAGCCGACAGCGACAGCCGCATCCTGATGCAGATCGACGGCGTCACGAAGTTCTTCGAGCAGTACCGGATGGGCGCGTTCTTCAGCGACCCCGAGCTCTACAAGCGCGTCGAGGTGCTGCGCGGCCCGGCCTCGTCCACCCTCTACGGCGCGGGCGCCCTGGCCGGCGTGGTCAGCTTCACCAGCAAGGACGCCTCCGACTTCCTGCAAGGCGACGACCGCTTCGCCGTGCGCCTGCGCGGCGGCGTCGAGAGCAACGCCGAGGCCCGCTTCGGCTCGGGCATCCTGGCTTTCAAGCCGACCGAGAAGCTCGAAGTGCTGGGCATGTACACCAACCGTCGCAGCGACGAGTACGAGAACGGCAATGGCCAGGTCGTGCCGGCCTCCGACGCCACCTCCGACAGCTACCTGCTGAAGGGCCGCTACACCTTCGGCAAGGACCACAGCGTCTGGGCCTCGTACCAGAACTGGAAGAACGACAGCGTCCAGATCTACGACCAGTCCGAGGCCATGGCCACGACGCCGGTGCGCCGCAAGACCACCGACGACACGGCCGTGATCGGCTACCAGAACGCCTTCGAAGGCAACGACCTGCTCGATTTCGAGGCCCAGGTCTCCTACGCCAACAGCAAGGTTAACCAGACCGACACCACCTTCCTGTCGGGGGTGCTGGAGTCGGAGTTCTCGTACAAGACCCTGCAGGGCCGCGCCCAGAACACCTCGGAGTTCCAGTTCGGCGGCGACGGCGTCGCCTTCCTGACCGTCGGCGCCCAGGCCTACAAGCAGGAGCGCCGCAACCCGCGCCGCACCGCGACGGGCGTCAACCACGGGGCGGCCACCCATCCCGAAGGCGACATGGAGAAGTACGGCCTGTTCGCCCAGGGCGAGGTCACCTACGGCAAGCTGACCGTCATCCCCGGCGTCCGCGTCGACTGGACCAAGCTGCAGCCGGGCCTGGGCGTGACCACCAGCCGCGAGATCAAGGACAACGGCGTCTCGCCCAAGATCGCCGCCCTCTACAGCCTGACCGAATGGGCCTCGGTGTTCGGCTCGATCGCCCACACCGTGCGCATGCCGGTGCTGGACGAGATCTACAGCCGCACCTCGGCGACGGCGAGCAACTACAGCCTCAACCTCAAGCCCGAGGAGTCGGACAACTACGAGGTCGGCGGCACGCTGCAATTCCGCAACCTGTTCGGCCAGGGCGACCAGGCGCGGATCAAGACCACCCTCTTCCGCAACGACGTCAGCAACCTGATCGCCCGCGGCACGGCCACCTCCAGCTACTTCGTCAACATCGGCGAGGCCCGCTATTCGGGCGTCGAGGTCGAGGCCGAGTACGGCGCCAAGCAGCTGTTCGTGCGCGGCGCGGTGTCGGTGATCGACGGCGAGAACCGCACGAGCGGCGCTCCGTTGAACACCATCCCGGCCGACACCCTGAACCTGACGGTCGGCTACGTCTTCCCGAGCCACAACTTGACGGCCGGCTGGCGCGGCGAGTTCGCCGACGACCAGAACGAGACCACCACCGCCTCGCTGCGCACGCCGGGCTACTCGGTGCACAACCTGTTCCTGACCTGGAAGCCGCAGGACGGCGCGCTGAAGGGCCTGGAGGTGCAGGCGGGGGTCGACAACCTGTTCGACAAGAACTTCCGCCGCCACCTCTCGTCGCTCGACGCCGAGGGCCGGACGGTCAAGCTCACGCTCGGCAAGACGTTCTAGTGATGAAGACGCCCTGGCACGTTCGAGCCTGGGCGACGGGGGCGTCGTTGATCATCAACGGCGCCCTCGGGCTCGCCGTCGTCCAGTGGGATCAGAGGCCCATCCTCGCGCCCATGGACGACGCGGCCATGCTGATTTCGCTGGGCGATCCGGCCCTCGACACGGTCGACAACGCCACCTCGCCGGACGCCGATCCGGCCCCGACGCCGGAAAGCGAACCTACGCCGCCGCAGCCCTCGCAGCCCGATAAGCCGGTTCCCAAGCCGCTGCCGCCGCGTCCCGACGGCTGGCTGACCCAGGCCGCGCCGGCGCCGCCCTCTCCCGCTCCGCCGTCGGAAGCGCAGCCGCGCCCGACGCCGCCCGCCGCGGCCCAGGCCGCTGTGCCGGCCGCCGCCCGGGCCATGGACGCCTCGGCCGCCAAGCCGCCCGCCGGCCGGCGCGACGCCGACAACGTGCAGGCCCACGCCGGAACCAGCACCGCTTATGCAGCGAGGGTCCGCGCCTGGCTGGAAGCCCACAAGACCTATCCCAAGGCCGCCCGCATGCGGAAACAGCAGGGCACGGCCCAGGTGACCTTCGTCCTCGACCGCGCCGGCCACGTGCTGGACTGCCGCCTCACCGGCCCCACCGGCCATGCCCTGCTCGACGCCGAGGTCCGCGCCATGGTCGCCCGCGCCGATCCGTTCCCCGCGCCGCCGCACACGATCAAGGGCGAGCGGATCGAGATGGACGCGCCGGTGGAGTTTTCTTTGCAACGCTAGATCCTCCCCCTCTGGGGGAGGTGTCGGCGAAGCCGACGGAGGGGGATTCAGCCTGTGAGCCAGTAGCCGCCCCCGACATCAGAAGGAACTTCCCCCTCCGGCCCTCCGGGCCACCTCCCCCTTCAGGGGAGGATCTTCTACTTCGCCCGCATCCCTTCCACCGGCCCGAGATAGCTCCCAGCCACCACGCCGCGCGAGATCACCAAGCGCTGGAACACCACGCCCGGATCCACCCGCCACAGCCGGACCCGGTGCGCGCCCGCCGACGGAACCGCCAGCGGCGTCGTCAGTGAACGGACATTATCCGCCACCGCCTTGTCCCAGGCCTTCTCGGACGGATCGGGAATGGTGTTGACCACCACCGGCGGCGCGTCGTCGATCGACACGGCGAAGCGCGGGCCCGTGCCGCCGGCGACGTCCAGGCCCGGCGAGACCAGCACGGTCAGGTCGACCGGCCCGGCCTTCTCGAAGTCGACCAGGTATTCGAGCATGGGCCCCTTCCCCGGCGTGCTGGGCGCGGCCGTGGTCGGATAGCCGGCGACGCCCGACAGCGTGCGACCAAGGTTGGGGATGGTCGTCCACGAAACGCTATCCGCGGTGGTCGCCCTGGCGTGATGCTCGGCCTCGATGGCCAGCGGCCCGCCGGCCTCGACGAAGGCGCCCCTGGCCGGCTTGCGGGCTACGTTGTCGACCACCGCCGTCACCACGACCTGCTGCCCGCCTGGTCCCTTGAGCGTGATCGGCGCGCGGTGGACGCCCCTGGGCGCCCGGGCCCAATCGACCGAGACCTCCAGCCGCGTATCGCCCCAATCGACGGCGGGACCGCGCGACAGCTTCAGCCACGGCGCGCCCGACCTCGCCTCGAACGCCATCTGCGAGGGACCGCGATTGAACACGTCGATCCAACGCGAGGCGGGGCCCCAGCGGGTCAGCGGCGGCAGGTCGGCGCCCTGCTCGGCGTCGACCCGCGCCTCGCGCCCCTCGACGGCGACGCCCATCAGCGCGCCGCGATAGAGGACGTTGCGGGCCAGGGCGGGCAAGGTGTTGCGTTCAGGCTGCTGCCAGCTGGTGTAGCCGATATGGGTCTGGTCCATCATGTGGACCCACTTGCCGCCGCCGATCGCGTGGTACTCGCCGGTCAGCTCGGCGTCCCGGGCGAACAGCCTCTCGGCCAGATCGGCCTGCCCCTGCGAAGCGGCCCGGCCCTGCTGGTCGTACAGTCGGTTGCGGCCGACCGCGATGTAGAGCCGGGTGTGATTGGCGCTGGCCATGATCGGGAACCAGACCAGCTGGAAGAAGGCGTCGTCCTGGGCCTTGGGCAGCAGCGCGCGCACCGCCTCCGCGCGGGCCTCCAGCGCGGCCCACTCGGCTTCGACCCGCTCGGCCTCGCGATCATTGACCAGGCTGAAGGTCGCCGCGTCGATCAGCTCGGGCTTTCGCCGTGCGTTGAGCTTGGTGTAGCCGTCCAGCAGCCCCGCGATCTCAGCCGCGTGCTCGGGGCCGAACTGCGCCGCCGCCCAGTCGCGGCTGTAGGTCGCAAGCTTGCCGACCGGCATGGCGTCCGGGTCCCAGGCCAGGTCGAGGAAGAACTCGGTCGGCAGCTCCATGGGCTTCAGGTCGCCGACATTGACGATCCACAGGCGGTCGGCGCCGTGGTCGTCGGCGCGCTTCATCTGCTCCCAGGTGCGCTCGATCTGGTTGGTGTTGAGCCACTTGTAGTTCCGCGGCCCGCCCACATAGTCGAAATGGTAGTAGACGCCGTAGCCGCCCGGCCGCGTCTCCCCGGGCTTCGGCAGCCTTCGAATGTTGCCCCAGTTGTCGTCGGCGAACAGCAGGGTCACGTCGCCCGGAACCCGCATCCCGGCGTCGTAATAGTCCTGCACCTCCTTGTAGAGCGCCCAGACCTGGGGCGTGACCGACGGGTCCTTGCCGGTGACCTCGCCGATGATCGCGCGCTGGTCGGCGACGATCGTCTCCAGCAGCCTGGTGGCGGTGCCCTGGGTCATCGGTTCATCGCCGTCGCCGCGCATGCCGACCGTGACCAGGCTCTCGTTGGCGCCCATCCGCTCGACGCCCTCGCGCCAGAAGCGGCGCAAGGCCTGCGGGTTCTTCGAATAGTCCCACGGCCCCTGGCCGTAGCGCTCCCATTCCACATGCGCCCGCATCATCGGCTCGTGGTGCGAGGTTCCGATCACCACGCCCATCTCGTCGGCCAGCACCGCGTTCAGCGGGTCGTCGTCATACAGCGCCTTGCCCCACATGGCCGGCCACAGATAGTCGCCCTTCAGCCGCAGGACGAGCTCGTAGACCCGCTCGTAGAAGGCATGGTTGAAGCCGCCGAACGTGGCGTTGGCCCAGCCGTAGAGGGCCGGGTTCTCGTCGTTGAGGAAGATGCCCCGGTACTTCACCTTCGGCGCCTGCAACCGGGCGCCCGGCGCCACCGTCAGGTCGCGACGCACCGGAACCGGCACGTCGGCCCACCAGGTCCAGGGCGAGACGCCGGCTCGTTCAGACAGGTCATAGGCGCCGAAGATCGTCCCGCGCTTGTCGGCGCCGGCGATCACCAGGGCGCGGGCGACGCCCGGACGCGGGTTCTCGACCACCTGCTGGACGAAGCCCTCCCAGCGTCCCTTCAGGGCCGAGACGTCGAGCTTGCCGGCCGCGACCAGGGCGTCGATCTGTGCGCTCCGCCCCAGCGTGCCGACGATGACGACCGGCGCGTCCTTGGCCGGCTGAGCGCCGCCCGACAGCTTCGAGAGATCGCCGTGCAGACCCTGCACCGCGCGCAGCGCGCCAGGCCAGTCGGTGACGTCGGCCTCGACCCGGGCGGGCTTGCCGCCTTGGATCAGCGCAAAGCCGCCGGCGACGGGGCGCTCCGACACCGCGCCGGCTTCAGCCGAACGCGCGGCGGTCGGGGCCGCCAGCGCCGCCGCGGCCGCAACGACGGCGGCCAGGGCCAGCGCCGAGACGGCCGTGCGAAATCCCGTCGCGCCCTTGCTCACGGGGCGACCGCGACCTCGAACGGCCCCAACGGCAGGCCTGCCATGTCGAAGACGTTGAAGGTCGGCGCGTCGGCCCAGGCGAAGCGCACCTTCGCCGGGGTCAGGCCGGCGGGAATGACGACCACCGCCCTGTCGCCCTCGACCCGGGCGTCGGCGAACCGACAGCCGGCCGCGTCGCACAGCTCGAAGCCGATGGCCCTGTCAGAGCCCCGCGTCGCCAGGCGCTCGGCGACCTGCTCGAAGCGCACCTCGACCGTGTCGCCAACCCGTCGCGCAGAGACCGGCGAAGGCCCGGTCGTGACGGCCTGTCCCGCCAGGCGCTGGGCGCCCCGGGCCAGGCGCTTGCCGACGTCCTGCTTGTTGGTCGGGTGGATGTCGGACGGATCGCCGATGTCGGTGATGACGGCGAGCGCCGCGTGGCCGTCCTTGGCCACGGCCAGGCGCTGACTCTCGCGCACCCAGGCCCACCATGAATCCTCGGGCGCAAGCTGCGGCTTGCCGTAGTTGGCCAGTTGCACCACCAGGGCCGGCATGTCGGCGGCCTGGCCGACGCGGCGCTCGGCCAGCAGTTCGCGCAGCAACGCCTCGTAGGTCTGCGGCCGGCCGGCGTTGCTCTCGCCCTGGTACCAGGCGAAGCCCTTGAAGGCGTAGGCGCCCATCGGGGCCAGCATGCCGTTGTAGAGGGTCGAGACGCCCGACAGCGTGTCCCACGGCGCGCGCGGCGGCTCGCCGGTCGCCTTGGGCTCGATCTGGTAGCGCCATGCGGTCAGCGGGATCCGCGTGCCGTCGGCCAGCACCAGGGCCCGGGGCGCGTCGCCGTACAGGCCGCCGTTGGCGTAGGTGTCCAGCGCCGAGACGACGATACGGTTGACGCCGGCCTTCAGCGTTCCAGCGCTCACCGGATAGGTCCGCACCGTGCCCGCCCCGGACGTCGAGCCCACCCCGACGCCATTGACGTAGGTGGTGTCGACCTCGTCGACCATGCCGATCTCGAGGCTGGCCGCGCCTTTCGCCTGCGCCGCCGTCAGCGTCGCCGTCGTGTCGAACCAGACCATGCCGTTGAAGTCGGCCAGGGCCGGCACGCCCCAGCTTTCCCACACGCCCAGGCCCTGCGGCGCGGGCGTCCAGGCCCCGTCGCCGGCCCACGGGCCGCCGGCGGCGCCGTTGTGGCGCAGGCTCCACCAGGCCTTGATCGTCTCGCCCCAGCGGCGGTCGGCGGCCGGGCGGTCCTTCAGCGACAGCTCCAGGGTGGCGATGTCGTTGCCGTAGTCGCCCGCCTTGCGCAGGGCGGCCGGGCTCAGCCAGGCCTCGATGGCCGACCCGCCCCAGGAGGCATGGACCAGGCCCAGCGGCGTCTTGTCGGTCTTCCGCAGTTCGCGGGCCATGTAGTAGCAGGCGGCCGAGAACGACCCGACAGCCTCGGGCCTGGCCGCCTTCCAGGCCGGCGGCTTGACGAAGGTCGTGCGCGGAGAGCGGCTGTCGGCGTGGTCGACATAGGCCATGCGCAGGCCGTCGTCGTTGGCCGAGCGGATCTCGGACCACGAGTTGTTGCCGCGCTCGACCGGCAGCTCCATGTTCGACTGGCCCGAGCAAAGCCAGACATCGCCGACCAGCACGTCGCTGACCGTCTGCGCCGCGCCCGAGGCGGCCTTGGCCTCCAGCGTGTAGGGACCACCGGCCGTCATCGCCGGCAGGTCGACCCGCCAGGCGCCGTTCGCGCCGGCCGTGGCGGTGGCGCGCTTGTCGCCGAGGGTGACGGTCACCGCCTCGCCAGGCCTGGCCTCGCCGAACACCGGCAAAGGCCGGCCGCGCTGCACCACCGCATGGTCGGCGAACAGGCCGTTCAGCAACGGCCCCTGGGCGGCGGCGGGCGTAGCCATCAAGGCGGCCAGCAGGATCGGCGCGACGCGACGCATGTGTGTGCTCCCTAGCTCCAAATCCTCCCCCTCCTGGGGGAGGTGGCCCAGAGGGCCGGAGGGGGGCCGTTTTCAGCCTCCGCGACCTTGGCCGCTTCGGCAACGACTTCCCCCTCAGTCGGCTTCGCCGACAGCTCCCCCTTCAGGGGGAGCATCTTCAAACCACCGTCAGCTTCGCCGACTTCAGGTCAACCGAGTTCGGCCCGACCAGGATCGAGAAATCGCCCGGTTCGACAACCCGCTTCATCGCCAGGTTCCACATCCACAGATCCGACGGCTTCACCTCGAAGCTCACCGTCTTCTTCTCCCCCGGGGCCAGGGTGACGCGCTTGAAGTGCTTCAGCTCCAGCACCGGACGGGTGACCGAGGCCGCCTCGTCATGGACGTAGAGCTGCACCACCTCGTCGCCGGCGACCTTGCCCGTGTTGGTCACCTCGACCGACACCGTCGTGCTTTCGCCCTGGCCGATGCGGGCCTTCGAAAGCCGCGGAGCCGAGATGTCGAAGCTGGTGTAGGACAGCCCGAAACCGAACGGATAGAGCGGGCTGGTGGCGCGATCGAACAGATAGCCGCGACGGGCCGTGGGCTTGCGGTTGTAGTAGATCGGCAGTTGGCCGACGTCGCGGGCGATGCTGACGGGCAGCTTGCCGCCCGGATTGGCCCGGCCGAACAACACGTCGGCCGCGGCGTGGCCCGTCTCCTGGCCCAGGTACCAGCCCTCGACGATGGCGTCGGCCTTCTCGGCCAGCAGGTTCACCGACAGCGGACGGCCGTTCAGCAGCAGCACCACGGTCGGCTTGCCCAGGGCGAAGATGGCGCGGGCCAGATCGTTCTGCTGGCCCACCAGGTCGAGGCTGTCGCGGTCGCCCAGGTGGTTGTCGGCCCAGGCCTCTCGGCTGGTCTGCTCGTTGTCGCCCAGCACCATGACCACGACGTCGGCCTTCTTCGCCGCCTCGACGGCCTCGGCGATCAGTTTCGCGTTCACGGCCGGGTCGACCAGCTTGACCTCGTCGGCGGCCCAGACGCGCTTTTCGGTGATCCGCACGGCCTCGGCATAGTCGAGGGCGAACCCTTGCGCCTTGGCCTCGGCCGTCAGCCCCTCCAGCACCGAGACCACGTGGCGCGGCTCGTCGGAATAGCCGCCGATCGGGGTGTCCTTGGCGTGCGTGCCCAGCAGCGCCAGGCGCTTGATCTTCTTGCCGTCCAGCGGCAGCAGGCCCTTGTCGTTCTTCAGCAGCACCACCGCCTTGCGAGCGGCTTCGCGGGCCAGGGCGACAGCCTGCGGCGTCGCGGTCTTGGCGTCGGCGGCCTTTTCGTCCGCATACGGATTTTCGAACAGACCGCCTTCGAACTTGATCCTCAGCACCCGCGCCACGGCCGCGTCGACGGCGGCCTCGGGGATGCGCCCGGCGCGCACCAGCTGCGGCAGCAGCACATAGGCCTCGCCGTCGGGCAGCTCGACGTCGACCCCGGCGTTCATGGCCATCACCGCCGTGTCGGCCAGCTGGTCGGTCAGCTTGTGGCGGGTGATGATCTCCTTGATGGCGAAGTAGTCGCTCATCGTCGCGCCCTCGAAGCCCCACTCGCCGCGCAGGATGTCGGTCAGCAGCCAGCGGTTGGCGTGCGAGGGCACCCCGTCGATCTCGTTGTAGCTGGGCATGACCGAGCGCACGGGCAGCTCCTTCACCGCCCGCTCGAACGGCGGGAAGAAGTTCTCGCGCAGGGTCCGCTCGGCGATCTGGGCCGGGCCGACATTGGTGCCGTTCTCGGGCTGGCCGTGGCCGGTCATGTGCTTGAGGGTGACGAACACCTTGTCGGGCGCCAGCGGCAGGGTCTTGCCCTGGAAGCCGCGGATGGCGGCCAGGCCCATCTCGGCGCAGACGTGCGGATCCTCGCCGTAGGTCTCCTCGATGCGGCCCCAGCGCGGGTCGCGGGCGACGTCGACGACCGGGGCGAGCGCGATGTTGGAGCCCCGGGCGCGCATTTCCTTGGCGGCGACCGAGAACACCTGCTCGACGAGCTCCGGATCGAAGGTCGAGGCCAGGGCGATCGATTGCGGGAAGCTCGTCGCATCACGCGCGACATAGCCGTGCAGGGCCTCGTCGTGCATCAGCATCGGGATGCCCAGGCGGGTGTTTTCCATCGCCCACTTCTGGGCGGCGTTGACGTATTTGGCGGTCTGCGGGGCGTTGCGGCCCACCGAGCCGTCCTCGGCCCCGGCGGCGGCGTTGACCTCGGTCGTCGGCTTGAGGCCCCGGCGGTCGGTCGGGCGCGAGATCTGGCCCAGGCCGTTGGGGAAGTTCCTGGTCGCGGTCTCGGGCGAAAAGTCGCCCGTGGGCGTCTGGATCGCCGCCTTGGTCAGCCAGATGCCGATCAGCTGGGCGGCCTTCTCCTCCAGCGTCATCCGCGAGAGCAGGTCCTTGACCCGCGCGTCGACCAGCTGGGCGGGATCCTTGTAGAGCGGCTTGTCGCCCGTCGCTTTCGGAGCCGCCCGGACCACGGGCGCCATGGCCGCGCCAAGAGCGGCCAGGCTGA
The DNA here is from genome assembly GCF_036889365.1 of Caulobacter sp. CCNWLW153. NCBI lineage: Bacteria > Pseudomonadati > Pseudomonadota > Alphaproteobacteria > Caulobacterales > Caulobacteraceae > Caulobacter > Caulobacter sp. CCNWLW153. The sequence continues at coordinate 98,767 of NZ_JBAKFV010000003.1, read as the reverse complement.
CGCCCAGCGTGCGGCGAGTAAGGGTGGTGGTCATCCTTGCGTTTCCCCAGCGTCTGTCACGGCGGCTTCGCGCCGTCTTGCCTGACACTATGGGAGAGCTTGTCTGACCACTCAAGTCCAAATGTTACCGGTCACTTTTGTTTCTCCCTCTCCTTGAGGGAGAGGGAGGGGCCCGCGCCGCCAGGCGTGGGAGGGTGAGGGGTTAAACGGCCGACGGCTTACCCCCTCACCTCCCCGCTGCTACGCAATGGGTCCCCTCCTCTCCCCATGGGAGAGGAAAGTTCAGGTCACCCCGACCAGGCGTCGACCACGCTCTCCAGGACGGTCAGCGGGGTCGGGCCGACCAGCAGGGCGGTGTCATGGTACTTGCGGATGTCGAACTTGGCGCCGAGGCGCTGCTTGGTCCGCTCGCGCAGCGCCGCCCAGACGGTGTGGCCCACCTTGTACGAGCAGGCCTGGGCCGGGTTGGCGCAATAGCGCTCGACCTCGCGGGTGATGCGCCCCTCGTCGTCGCCGCCGGTCTCGACCATGTAGGCGATGGCCTTCTCGCGGCTCCAGCCCTTGGCGTGGAGGCCGGTGTCGACCACGCAGCGCGAGGCGCGGAACAGGCGCGCCTGGTACATGCCCAGGAGGCCCAGGTCGTCGGTCTCGTAGAGGCCCATCTCCATGGCCACCTGCTCGGCATAGAGCGCCCAGCCCTCGGTGTTGGCCGAGAAGAACATGTTCTGGCGCAAGCGCGGCAGGCTGCCCTCGGCGGTCAGGGCCAGCTGGAAATGGTGGCCCGGCGCGGCCTCGTGATAGGTCAGGGTCGGCAGGGCGTAACGCGGGCGTTCGGCCGTGTCGCGCAGGTTGATGTAGAAGGCGCCCGGGCGCGAGCCGTCCAGCGGCGGCCGCTCGTAATAGCCGCCCGACGAGCCGGCCTCGGTGTAGGGCGGGATGCGGCGCACCTCGACCGGGATCTTCGGCGTGACGCCGAACCACTGCGGAAGCTTGGGCTGCATCTCCGCGATCAGGCGGTTGCAGTACGCCAGGATCTGGGCCCGGCCCTCGTCGGTGTTGGGATAGCTCTCGCCCGGCAGGTCCTTCAGCGCCGCCATGCGCTGGCCGACCGACCCTTGCGTGAAGCCGCGCTTCTTCAGGATCTCGTCCATCCGCGCCTGGATCTGCGCGCCCTCCTCCAGGCCCAGGCGGTGAACCTCGTCGGGGGTCTTCTCGGTGGTGGTGTAGATGCGCAGCAGGGCCGCGTAGAACGCCTCGCCGTCCTTGAAGCGGTTCATCCCCGCTTCGTGCACGGCCTTGGCGCGGACTGCGGTCAGGGTCTCGATCTGGCGGTCCAGCGCCGGGTGGATCGCGCTGGTCAGCAGGGCGGCGGCCTTGGCGTCGTAGTCGCCATAGGCCTTGGCGCGGCGGGCCATCGAGGCGACCAGCACGTTCTTCTCCGGAGTCAAGCCCCGGAACTGCTTCAGCTGGCCGATGGCCTTGTCGAGGATGAAGTCCGACGGGATCACGCCCTTGGCCGCGTCGGCACGCACCCGCTCGCTCTCCTGGTCGAGCACGCCGGCGAAGCCGGCCATGCGTTCGAGGTAGCTGTCGGCGTCGGCCGCCGACTTCACCTCGTGCTTGTTGTCCAGGAAGCTGGGAACCGACGAATAGCCGCCGTAGAACTGGGTCACCACGAACGGCCGCGACACCGCGCCGTAGTCGAAGCCCGAGGCCTTGTCGCGCGCGCCGTAATAGTAGGCGGCGGTGTCGTAGTTGACGGCGTCCTCGCCGGTCAGGGACTTGCGGTCGATGGCCTTCAGGCGCTTGAGGCGCTGCCCGGGCTCGCGGCGTTCCTTGATCCAGGCGGCGATCGAGCGGTCGCCCAGCTTCGTGCGCGCGCCGGCGTGGGCGCCGGTGTCGAGGCCCAGGTTGGTCGCCTGTTCGGGGCTCTCGGTCAGGTCCTCGTCGAAGAAGGCGTCGAACAGGGCGTAGAGCTTGGCGCTCTCGCCTTTCGGGGCGGCCATGGCCGGCAGGGCCGTGGAAACAGCGGCGGCGGTCGCGCCGACCAGCAACTGACGACGATCGAACTTCGTGGAATCGGACATGCGGCCCCCAAGGCAGACTTGGCCGCATGTCGAGAACAAAGCCGTCCGGCGCCTCGCGGCCCCGGACGCCGGACGGCTCTAGAGGCTTACTTGCGGGGCGCCAGGATGTCGTCCAGGCGCGCCGGCGTGCCGGCGATGCGCTCCAGGCGCGGGTAGCGCGGGCCGCCGGCGTAATCGAGCTTCACGGTGCGGTAGCGCGAGCCTTCCTTGACCAGCAGCTCGACCGGAACGCCCTTGGCGGTGGCCTTCACGGCCGCCTTCAGCTTGTCGGCGTCATAGGTGTCGCCGTTGACGGCCACCACGGTCAGGCCCTGGGTCAGGCCGGCCTTGAAGGCGGGACCGTCCCACTGGACGTCGGTCAGCACCGCGTCCGAGCCCACCGTCAGGCCGAGCGAATAGGACAGGTTGGTGTTCTTGGCGCGGGTTTCCGACGACTTGAAATATTCGGTCGGGGTGTCGGTATAGACCAGCTTGTAGCCGCCCCGGGCCAGGCCATCGAGCGGAGCCTTGGGGTTCACGCCCTCGATGCGGTCCTTCAGGAAGGTCGCCCAGTCGTTGGCCACCACGCCGTTCAGCGCCGCGACCACGTCGTCGAAGGTATAGGTGTGCGACACGTACGAACCGTCGGCGACGCCGAAGAAGGCCTTAGCGAAGTCGTCGAGCGACTTCTTGCCGCCGGTCTTCTCGCGGATCAGCGTGTCGGCGTCGAGCCAGACCAGTTGGCCTTCCGAGTAATAATCCTCGCTACGCTGGTAGCTCAGCCACGACAGCGGCTTGCGGTTGGCGATGATCGGGTCGTTGGTGGTGTCCTGCACCGGGCGCCAGTCGCGGCCGCGACGGTTGTCGTAGGTCGCCGCCGTCATGGCGATGGCGTCCAGCGTCTGCTCCTTGGAGAGCAGGGTCGAGCGCGACGACAGCACATAGCCCCAGTACTGGGTCTGGCCCTCGTAGACCCACATCAGGCTGTCGCGCATCGGGGTGTTGAGGGTCGGGGTCCACAGGTCGGCCCCGCGGCGGAACTTGCCGTTCCACGAGTGGGTGAACTCGTGGGGCAGCAGGTCGCGGCCGACATAGGTCTTGTCCCACTCGGTGAAGTACTTGGGCGCGACGCGGTTCTCGCTCGAGCGGTGGTGCTCCAGGCCGATGCCGCCCAGCTGGTCCGACAGGGCCACCAGGAAGTCGTAGTGGTCGTAGTGGTGCGAGCCGTACAGCTTGTAGGCCTGCTGCACGAGGTTCTTGTGGGCCTGGATCTGCTCGGGCTTGAACTCCAGCAGCTCGGGCTTGTCGGCGATCATGTTCAGGCGCACCGGGACCTTGGCGCCCGGATCAAGCTCGACCGACTTGAAGTAGCGGCCGGCGAACATCGGCGAGTCCACCAGGGTCTCGACCGTGGTCGGCTTGAAGCTGGTGACCTGGCCTTCGGTCTTGTCGACCTCCAGGGCCGAGGCGAACTGGAAGCCGGCCGGCAGCTTGACGGTCGGCTCGACCGTGATGCGGCGGGTGAAGTGGCCGGCCGGGTACATGGTCATCTGCAGCCATTGCAGGTTCAGCATGTCCGGCGTCATGACCATGCGGCCGACCTTGGTCTCGACCGGCGACAGGAACTTGTAGGCGACGTTCAGCTCGGTCACGCCGGCCGGCACGTCGATGTGGAAGGCGTTGACCTCGACCACGTCGCGCTTCCACGGGATCGTCTGGCCACCCGCCGTGATCACCAGGCCAGCCAGCTTGTCGATGTCGTTGCGCGGCGAGTGGCCGCCCGGAACCCACTGCGGATAGTACAGGGTCATCGGACCGGGCTTGGCGACCGGCAGGGTCAGCTTGATGTCGAAGATCTTGCGCTCGAGGTCGGTGGCGTCGACGTAGAGCTTCAGCACGCCCGGATAGGCCACGTCCTGCGGGGCGACGATCGGCGCCGTCGGGGCGGCCGGTTGCGGCAGGTAGTCCTGGGCGAGAGCGGCGCCGCCCACCAGCGACAGAAGCGAGACCGAGAAGAAAAGCGCTTTCAAGAAACGACCCCAATGCAGCCCGCGAACGTCCCCTCGCGGTAAGAAGCCTGGATATTTCTTTTGTTAGGGGCCGCTTGTCGAGACGAACTTGGCCGGACGGCGTTACGGCGACGCTGGTCGTTCAGCCCTTCGGCCGCCGCCGGATCAACCCCAGCAATAGATAGGCGACCGCCGCAACCGCCAGCGCCGGCAGGGTGGCGCCCAGCTGCGGCGCCAGGCGGCTGAAGCCCTGATAGGCCGCGATCCCGGCCGCCCAGGCCAGGAGGCCCGGCAGGTTCAGGCCCCAGGCGAAGGCGGCGACGGCCTCGGGCTGGCGGCGACGCACGACGAAGTGGTCGGTCAGCAGCACGCCGAACAGCGGCGCGAACACCGAGCCGATCAGCAGCAGGAAGCCTTCATAGCGGGCAAGCGGCGCCAAGAGGGCGATCAGGGTGCACAGCGCGCCGAAGGCCAGGGCCAGGCGCGCGGGCCGCACCGGCGCCAGGGTGGCCGTCGAGACGGCGGCCGAATGGATGTCGGCGAAGGCGTTGTCGGTCTCGTCGACGACGATCAGCAGCAGGGCGATCCCGCCGCCCGCCGCGGCGAGCGCCGTCAGCAGCAGCCCCTCTCCGCCCCCGGCGGCCAGGGCGTAGCAGGCGCCCAGGCCCATGAACCAGATGTTGGCCAGCAGGTAGCCCACCGCGCTGCCACGGAACATCCGGCCGGGAGAGCGGCCGAAACGCGTGTAGTCGGCGATCAGCGGCAGCCACGACAGCGGCATGGCCACCACCAGGTCGACGCCGGCGCCGAAGCTCATTTCGCCCGTGCCGGCCTTGGCGAACAGCGCCGCCAGGTCGTGCTGGGCCAGCAGCCGCCAGGTCAGCCAGCCGGCCCCGCCCAGCAGCAGCCACAGTCCCCAGGCGCGCAGGAACCGCCGCACGAACGACACCGGGCCCATGAAGGCCAGCCAGGTCGCCAGGGCGCCGAACAGCACCGTCCAGGCCATCGGGTTGGAGAGGCCGAAGGTCTGCCTGGCCAGGGCGTCGGCGGCGTCGCGCATGGCGATGATCTCGAACGCGCCCCAGCCGACCAGTTGCACCGCGTTGAGCACCGCCGGAACCGCCGCGCCACGCGCACCCAGGGCCAGCCGCAGCGTGCCCATGGCCGAAAGCCCGGTGTCGGCCCCGACCACGCCGGCGGCGGCCAGCAGCAGCGCGCCCAGCACCGAGCCGGTGACGATCGCCGCCAGCGCCATGCCGAGGCTCAGGCCCGGAACCAGGAACGCGCCGGCCTGCAGCACCAGCAGGCCGATGCCCAGGCTGAACCACAGCGAAAAGGCGTCGCGCGTCCCGAACACCCGGCGCTCGGCCGGAACGGGGGTCAGCGGATCATAGGTGTCGTCGAGCTTGGCCATGGTGGGGAGGCATAGCAGCTTGGCGGCCCCGCGCGAATGGATGAGGGCTTGGCGCCCTCAGTGCGTAGAAAGCCCGTGAAAACGGGGATCTTGCGGATGGTGTGGATGCGCCGCTCTGAGGCTGGCGAGGTTCCATCCTCGGGCGCCTGGCGAATAATGCGGCTGATGGCCCATGCGATCCGAAACGATCCGCGGACAAATGCTTCCAATCGTGGCCGTAAGGCGATCGGGTCTTGTAATTGCAAGTCGCTCTCAAGTATGGACGGCGGCATTGAAGCTCGTCCGTTCCGGAATCCCGTGAAAGCCGCCGCCGAACAGAACCGCCGCTCCTTCTGGCTGAAGCAGTTGCACCAGTGGCACTGGATCAGCGCGGCGATCAGCCTCGTGGGCATGCTGCTGTTCGCGATCACCGGCTTCACCCTGAACCATGCCGGCTCGATCGAGGCGCAGCCCAAGGTCGTCAGCAAGAAGGCGACCCTGCCGCCCGAACTGATCGCCGAGCTGGCGTCTGGCCCCACCGAGGGCAAGCGCCCCCTGCCGATCAAGGTCGAGACCTGGCTCGACAAGGCCGTCGACGCCGACATCGCCCGCCGCGTCGGCGAATGGTCCGACGCCGAGGTCTATCTCGCCCTGGCCCGCCCCGGCGGCGACGCGTGGATCGCCATCGACCGCGAGACCGGCGCCGTCGAGCACGAGAAGACCACGCGCGGCGGGGTCAGCCTGCTCAACGACCTGCACAAGGGCCGCAACACCGGCAAGGCCTGGAGCTGGTTCATCGACATCTTCGCCGGCGCCTGCGTGATCTTCACCGTCACCGGCCTGATCCTGCTTCAGTTCCACGCCCGCGGGCGGCCGATGACCTGGCCGCTGACCGCCGCCGGGCTGGCCATTCCGCTCCTGATCATCATCCTGTTCGTCCACCTCTAGAGAAAGGCCGCCTTCCGTGAAGCGCACCGTCTCCCTGCTGACCTTCGCCGGCGCCGCCGTCGGCGCTCCGGCGATGGCCGCCGACCTCAACGTCACCGTCGAGATCCCGCGCCTTTCGGTGGCCGAGTACCACAAGCCCTACGTCGCCATCTGGGTCGAGGGCCCGGACGCCACGGCCGCCGCCACCCTGGCCGTCTGGTACGATCCGGACTCCAAGGAGGACAAGGGCGAGAAGTGGCTGAAGGACATGCGCCAGTGGTGGCGCAAGGCCGGCCGCACCATGAGCTTCCCGGCCGACGGCATCTCGTCGGCCACCCGCGCCCCGGGCCCCCAGAAGGTGACCTTCAGCGGCGCCAAGAGCCAGCTGTCGAAGCTGAAGCCGGGCGCCTACACTCTGGTGGTCGAAGCCGCCCGCGAAGTCGGCGGCCACGAGGCCGTGCGCGTGCCGTTCACCTGGGGCAAGCCCGGCAAGACCGCCTCCGCCAAGGGGACGGCCGAGCTCGGCGCCGTCTCGGTCACCGTCAAATAAGCAAGAGAGAAACGCCATGACCCTTCGCAAGCGCCTTCTCGCCCTCTCGGCGGCCGCCGTCGCCCTGACCCTGCCGCTGGCGGCCCACGCCCACCGCGCCTGGTTCGTCCCCTCGGCCACCGTGCTGTCGGGCGAAGGCTCGTGGGTGACCGTCGACGCGGCCATCTCCAACGAACTGTTCTACCCCGACCACCGCGCCATGCGCGTGGACGGCGTGGTCATCACCACCCCGGACGGCTCGACCGAGCCGCTGAAGAACGCCTCGACCGGCCAGTACCGCTCGGTGTTCGACGTCGAGCTGGCCAAGCCCGGCACCTACAAGATCGGCACCGCCTCCAACAGCGTGATGGCCAGCTGGACCGAGAACGGCGAGGTCAAGCGCTTCCGCGGCAGCGCTGACGACTTCGCCAAGCAGGTTCCGGCCGGCGCCGCCGACCTGAAGACGATCAAGAGCTTCAACCGCAACGAAACCTTCGTCACCCGCGGCGCGCCGACCGACACCGTCCTGAAGCCGACCGGCAAGGGCCTGGAGCTGGTTCCGGTCACCCACCCCAACGACCTGGTGGCCACCGAAGCGGCGACCTTCAAGTTCCTGATCGACGGCAAGCCGGCCGCCGACCTGGAAGTGACGATCGTGCCGGGCGCCTCGCGCTATCGCGCCACGCCGGGCGAGATCAAGGTCAAGACCGGCGCCGACGGCGCCTTCAAGGTCACCCTGCCGGAAGCCGGCATGTACTGGCTGAACGCCAGCGTCCGCACCGGCGAGACCGGCCGCGGCGGCATGGGCGGCCCTCCGGGCAGCCCCGGCGGACAAGGTGGTCCGGGCGGCGGCGCTCCCGGCGGTCAGCCGCAGGCCCCGACGGCCCTGGCCGGCAACGGCTTCTCGGCCAGCTACACCGCGACCCTGGAAGCCCAGCGTCCTTGATCTGACGACCTAGCTCCTCCCCCGTGCCAACGGGGGAGGTGGCGCGGCGCTATCAGCGCCGTGACGGAGGGGGCGAGGGACGGAGCGCCGTGCGCGCCGCCGCCCCCTCCGCCGCTTCGCGGTCCCCCTCCCCCGCAAGCGGGGGAGGAGCTTGAAAGACCCCCATGACCCGCGTCCTCGTCCCCATGCTCAGCGAACCGCCGGCCCGGCCGGTGGGCGGGGTCGTGCGCGGGCTCGACGGGGCAAGCATGGGCACGACCTGGTCGGTCAAGGCCGTGCTGCCCGTCACCACCGACCTTCCGGCCATGACCGCCATGGTCCAGCGCGCGCTGGACAAGGTGGTCTCCGAGATGAGCGCCTGGGACCCGATGTCGGCGCTCTCCCGCTTCAATCGTTCCGCCCCCGGAACCTGGACCGTCCTGCCGGCCGGTTTCGCGACCGTTCTGCGCCGCGCCCTCGAGGTCGCCGAAGGCAGCAGCGGCGCCTTCGATCCGACCCTGGGCGCGGTCACCGATCTCTGGGGCTTCGGCCCCCGCCCGTTCTCCGGCGAGCCGCCCAGCGCCGAGGCGCTGGACGCCGCCCGCGCGCCGATGAGCTGGCGCCGCGTGACGCTGGACGGCGACGCGCTGTTTCAGCCGGGGGGGCTCCACATCGATCTGAACGGCATCGCCAAGGGCTTTGGCGTCGACGAGGCCGCCCACGCCCTCGACCGGGCCGGCGTGCGCTCCTACCTCGTCGAGGTCGGCGGCGAGCTGCGCGGCACGGGCGCCAAGCCCGACGGCCAGCCCTGGTGGGTCGAGCTGGAGCGCCCGCCGGTCGCCTCGGCCAATGACGAGGCCTCGCCGCGCACCCTGCTGGCCCTGCACGGCCTGTCGGTGGCGACCTCTGGCGACTACCGCCGCTTCTTCGACCATGCGGGCAAGCGCTACGCCCACACGCTGGACCCGGCCTCGGGCGCGCCGTGCGACGCCGGCGTGGTCAGCGTCACCGTCATCCATCCCGAGTGCATGACCGCCGACGCCCTGGCCACCGCCATGACCGTCATGGGCGCCGAGGCCGCCATCGCCTTCGCCACGGCCCACGGCCTGCCGGCCCTGGTCGTCACCCGGGGCCCGAACGGCCTTTCCGAGCGCCTGTCGCCGGCCCTGCAGGCGATGCTCGACGAATGACCGACCTCATCTCCAGCCTGCCGCCGGACGCGCGCCGCCTGGCCCTGGCCGCCGTCGTGGTCGGCCTCTACCTGCTGCTGTGCGCCGGCATCGCCCTGAAGGTCGCCCTGCGCAAGAGGAAGGCCCGCCGCGAGGAGGCCGCCCTGGCGTCAGGCGCCGGCGAGCCGGTGCTGGTGGCCTTCGCCAGCCAGACGGGCTTCGCCGAGGAGTTGGCCATGGTCACGGCCAAGGCGCTGCAGGCGGCCAACCTGCCGGTGCGCCTGCGCGAACTGGCCGCCGTCGAGCCCGCCGACCTTTCCGGCCGCGCCCTCTTCATCGTCAGCACCACCGGCGAGGGCGACGCCCCCGACAACGCCCGCCGTTTCATCCGCGACGTGATGGCCACCGAGCCGGACCTGGCGAAGCTGTCCTACGCCGTGCTGGCCCTGGGCGACTCCACCTACGCCCAATACTGCGCCTTCGGCCGCTCCCTCGACGCCTGGCTCGCCCGCAACGGCGGCTCGCGCCTGTTCGGCACGGTCGAGGTCGACGACGGCGAAGCCGCCGCCCTGCGCCACTGGCAGTCGCAGCTCTCCGTGCTCACGGGCTCCACCGACGCCCCCGACTGGAGCCGCCCGGCCTATGGCCGCTGGAAACTGGCCGATCGCCGCCTGCTCAATCCCGGCTCGGCCGGCGAAGGCGCCTTCCACGTGCGCCTTGAGCCGCTGGACGGCGGCGCGGCCTGGCAGGCCGGCGACATCGTCGAGATCGGCCCGCGCAATGCTCCCATCGAGGTGGCCGGCCTGCTGGCGCGCCTGTCGCTGGACGCCGAGACCCCGGTGAAGGCCGACGAGGCCGCCACCCTGGGCGAGGCCCTGTCATGGCGACGCCTCCCGCACGAGGACGCGGCCATCAGGGCCCTGGCCGGCGCATCCGCCCAGGCGCTGGTCGACGCCCTGCCGGCCCTGCCCCACCGCGAATACTCCATCGCCTCGCTGCCGGCCGACGGCGGAGTCGAACTGGTGGTGCGTTTGATGCGTCGCGCCGACGGCAAGCCGGGCCTGGGCTCGGGCTGGCTGGTCGAGCACGCCGAAGTCGGCGCCGCGATCGCCGGCCGCGTGCGCTCCAACCGCAGCTTCCACGCGCCGCAAGACGACCGGCCGATGATCCTGATCGGCGCGGGCACGGGTCTCGCCGGTCTGCGCAGCCACCTGAAGGCGCGCGCGGCCCTGGGCCGCAAGCGCAACTGGCTGGTGTTCGGCGAGCGCTCGTCGGCCCACGACTACTTCCATCGCGAGGAGATCGAGGCCTGGGCGGCCTCGGGCGTCCTGGCGCGCCTGGACCTGGCCTTCTCCCGCGACCAGGCCGAGAAGGTCTACGTCCAGCACCGCCTGCGCGCGGCCGCCGACGAGGTCCGGGCCTGGGTGGCGCGGGGCGCGGCGATCTATGTCTGCGGCTCGCTGGAAGGCATGTCGCGCGAGGTGCACGCGGCGCTGGCCGATATCCTGGGCGCCGAGGCGCTGGAGGACCTGGCCGACCAGGGACGGTATCGACGCGACGTCTACTGAGGCGTTACGGCCTCAGCCGATCACGCTCCTCGGGCGTGTTGGCGCCCAGCAGCCTAGCCCTGGCCTCCTCCGGACACGGCAGCACCGCCAGTCCCGCCCGCTCCACCAGCCGCCGCAACGGCCAGCCGGGCAGCGCCGCTTCCGGCACGGCTCCGAGGGACAGCACCATCGGCACGGGCGAGACCTCGAAGGCCGCGCCCGTCTCCGCCGCCAGCAGCGGCGCCAGGTCCTCCAGCGTCAGGGTCGGCGCATCGACCGCCAGCACCAGCGCCCGCTCGCAGCCGCGCGCCCGCAGCGCCGCCACGCCTGCCAGCACGCCGCCGACCGGCCCGGCGCCATCCTGCGGATCGGGAACCCAGTCCAGCCCGTAGTCGCGCCCGGCGGTCAGCACCGCCTCCGCGCCGGCCGCCCGCGCCAGGGCCGCCACGCGGTCGACGGCCCGCGCGCCGCCCCAGTCGATCAGGGCCTTGTCCTGCCCCATCCGAACCGAGCCGCCGCCGCAGAGAATGATGGCCCCCAGGCGGGCTTCACGCGTGTTCATGCCCCCTTCCCTACGCCTTGCCGGGAGGCTCGACCAAGGCCCCGCTTCCCCCTGGCGCGAGAAACGGTCTAGACTCGCCCAAAAGGGACGGACTTTTCAGTATGAACGAACGCACCGAGCGCACCCGGCGGCGCAGCAGCCAGAGCGCGACGATCCGCGACGTCGCGGCCCGCGCCGGCGTGTCGCCGATGACCGTCTCGCGGGTCATCAACCGCGAGGCCACCGTCAAGGAAGAGACCCGGGCGCTGGTCGAGCAGGCCATCGCCGAGCTGAACTACGCCCCCAACCCGGCCGCCCGCAGCCTGGCGGGCAGCGCGCCCTTCCGCATCGGGCTGCTCTACGACAACCCCTCCACCGGCTACCTGTCGGAGTTCCTGGTCGGCGCCCTCGACGAGAGCAGCCGCACCGGCTCGCAGATCGTCATCGAGAAGTGCGCCGAGCCGGAACTGGCCGGCGCCACCCTGGCCCGCCTGCTGAAGACCGGCGTCGATGGCCTGATCCTGCCGCCGCCGCTGTGCGAATCCCAGACCGTTCTGGCCGAGGTTAAGGCCGCCGGCGCCGCCGCCGTAGCCGTCGCGCCGGGCATGGCCAGCAGCGACATGGCCACCATCCGCATCGATAACGAGGCGGCCGCCTTCGAGCTGACCCAGCACCTGCTGGCGCTCGGCCACAAGCGCTTCGGCTTCATCAAGGGCCACCCCAACCAGACGGTCAGCCAGCAGCGGATGGACGGCTTCATGACCGCCCTGAAAGCGGCCGGCATCCCGCAGGAGGACGTCCGCGTCGAGCAGGGCTACTTCACCTACCGCTCGGGCCTCGAGGCGGCCGAGCGGCTGCTGAACGTCAAGGAGCGCCCGACCGCCATCTTCGCCGCCAACGACGACATGGCCGCCGCCACCGCCGGTCTAGCGCACCGCCTGGGCCTGGACGTGCCCGGCGACGTCTCGATCGTCGGCTTCGACGACACCTCGATCGCCGCCAACATCTGGCCGGCCCTGACCACCGTCCACCAGCCCATCGCCGCCATGGCCCGCGCCGCCGTCGACCTGGTTCTGGAAGAGATCCGTCGGCACCGCGACGGGACGGGTGAGCCCAGGCAGCTGATGCATCCGCATACGCTGATCGTGCGGGATTCGACGGGGCTTGCGCCGCAGTAGCCGCCTTTCACCCACAACTCCCGTCATTCCCGCCCTTGTGGCGGGAAACCCTGGTTCCGCTGGCGCATCCGGCGCAAACGGCGTGCTAAGCACGCCGCCCCTCCTGCACTTGCGGCTGACAGAGGGGTTCCCGCCACAAGGGCGGGAATGACGGGAGTTCAGTGGAGCAGCGCCCAGCGCTTCTGCCAGACACCTCAGAGCAGTTGTCAGACAACTCCCTTGCGCCCCTCCACATGTTAGCGCTAACAAGTCATGGAGTTACGAAGCGTGGCGGCGGGGCGACGATCCCTGCCCGCGCGAAAGGGAGAAAACGCGGTGGGCGTGACGCAATACCTTCCCGGGGACTGGCGGGAAGCGACCCTTCTGGGCCGTATCGACTTCGGCCAGGGCCCGACCCCGGTGCTGATCCGCGGCGGCCACGTCGAGGACGTCAGCAAGATCGCCCCCACCGTCGCCGACCTGATGAACGCCTACGCCCCGGGTGACGCCATCCCGCGCGGCTTGGACAAGGGTCCGCTGGAGAAGCTGGACCTGCGCCCCGTCTGGGACGACCCGCAGGGCAATGCGCCGGCCAAGCTGCTGGCCCCCGTCGACCTGCAATGCCTGAAGGCCGCCGGCGTCACCTTCGCCGTCTCGACCCTGGAGCGGGTGATCGAGGAGCGCGCCCGCGGCGACGCCGCCAAGGCCCTTGAGATCCGCCAGCAGCTGTCCGACCGCATGGGCGGCGACCTCAAGAGCGTCGAGCCGGGCTCCGAGGGCGCCGCGCGCCTCAAGGAGGCGCTCGTCGCCGACGGCCTGTGGTCGCAGTACCTCGAGGTCGCCATCGGCCCCGACGCCGAGATCTTCACCAAGGGCCCGACGCTGTCTTCGATGGGCTGGGGCGACCAGGTCGGCGTCCGCAAGGACAGCTACTGGAACAACCCCGAGCCGGAAGTCGTGCTGCTGGTCGACGGCTCGGGCGAGATCCGCGGCGCGTCGCTGGGCAACGACGTCAACCTGCGCGACTTCGAAGGCCGCTCGGCCCTGCTGCTCAGCAAGGCCAAGGACAACAACGCCTCCTGCGCAATCGGCCCGTTCTTCCGCCTGTTCGACGCCTCGTTCTCGCTGGACGACGTGCGTTCGGCCGAGGTCGAGCTGAAGATCACCGGCCGCGACGACTTCGTGCTCGACGGCAAGTCGAACATGAGCCTGATCAGCCGCGATCCGGCCGTGCTGGCCGGCCAGGCCTACGGCAAGCAGCACCAGTATCCGGACGGCTTCGTGCTGTTCCTGGGCACCATGTTCGCCCCGATCCAGGACCGCGACGCACCCGGCCAGGGCTTCACCCATAAAATCGGCGACCGCGTCCGCGTCTCGACCCCCAAGCTCGGCGTGCTCGAGAACGAGGTGACCACCTGCGACCAGGCCAAGCCCTGGACCTTCGGCATCTCGGCCCTGATCCGCAATTTGGCCGGCCGCGGCCTGCTGTGACCCTCGTTTCCTCTTTCCAGGCGTAAGCGCATGTCCTCTGCCATCTATCCCAGCCTTCGGGGCAAGCGCGTCGTCGTCACCGGCGGCGGCTCCGGCATCGGCGCGGGCATCACCACCGCCTTCGCGCGCCAAGGGGCGGAAGTGATCTTCGTCGACATCGCCGTCGAGGACTCGCAGGCCCTGGTCGCCGAGCTTTCGGACGCCGCCATCAAGCCGGTGTTCAAGCCGGTCGACCTGACCGACCTCGAAGCCGTGAAGGCGTTCTTCGCCGAGACCGGCCCGATCGACGTGCTGGTCAACAACGCCGGCAACGACGACCGTCACAGCCTGGCCGACGTGACCCCGGCCTACTGGGACAACCGCATGAACGTGAACCTGCGTCACATGCTGTTCTGCGCCCAGGCCGCGGCCCCCGGCATGAAGGCGCGCGGCGGCGGCGCGATCGTCAACTTCGGCTCGATCAGCTGGCACCTGGGCCTGGAAGACCTCGTCCTCTACGAAACCGCCAAGGCCGGCATCGAGGGCATGACCCGCGCCCTGGCCCGCGAGCTGGGCCCCGACGACATCCGCGTCACCTGCGTGGTGCCGGGCAACGTCAAGACCAAGCGCCAGGAGAAATGGTACACGCCGGAAGGCGAGGCCGAGATCGTCAAGGCCCAGGCCGTGAAGGGCCGCATCCTGCCGGCCAACGTCGCCTCGCTGGTGCTGTTCCTGGCGTCGGACGACGGCAGCCTGTGCACCGGCCACGAGTACTGGATCGACGCCGGCTGGCGTTGACTTGAACCACTCCCTTCCCCCTCGATGGGGAAGGGCCGGGGATGGGGGTGGAGCGGCGGTTCAGTCGCCGACGCCGTAGGTCACCCCCACCCAACCCTCCCCCATCGAGGGGGAGGGCTCGAGGAGGAAACATGACCGTCCAACCCACCTGCGTCTGGGACCTGAAGGCCACGCTCGGCGAAGGGCCGATCTGGCATGGCGACGCCGTCTGGTTCGTCGACATCAAGGGCCACAGGGTCCACCGCTACACTCCGGCCACCGGCGAGACCGCCAGCTGGGACGCGCCCGACCAGGTGACCTTCGTCGCCCCGCGCGTCGGCGGCGGCTTCGTCGCCGGCCTCAAGAGCGGCCTGCACCACTTCACGCCGGAACTGGGCTTCACCTTCATCTCGGAGATCGAGGACGCCGGACTCGACAACCGCCCCAACGACTCGACGGTCGACGCGCAGGGCCGCCTGTGGTTCGGCACCATGCACGACGCGGAAGAGGCCGACAGCGGCGCGCTCTATCGCCTGGAAGCCGATGGCTCGCTGACCCGGCACGACGCCGGGATCTGCATCACCAACGGCCCGGCCGTCAGCCCGGACGGCAAGACCTTCTACCACACCGACACCCTCGGAAAGGTGATCTGGGCCTTCGACGTCGGCGAGGACGGCGGCCTGTCGAACAAGCGCGAGTTCTTCCGCCTCACGATCGAGGACGCCTGGCCCGACGGCTCGGTGGTCGACGCCGAAGGCTTCGTCTGGACGGCCCTGTGGGGTGGTCGCGGCGCCATCCGCCTTTCGCCGGGCGGCCAGATCGTCCAGCGCGTCGAACTGCCGGCCATCAACGTCACCAAGCCGTGTTTTGGCGGACCGGACCTGAAGACCCTCTACTTCACCACCGCCCGCAAAGGCCTGAGCGACGAGCAGTTCGCCGCCAACCCGCTGTGCGGCGGCCTGTTCGCCCTGCCCGTCGACGTCGCCGGGCAGCCCCAATACGAGGTGCGCCTTGACCTCCGCCAATAACGTTTCGAGCCGTACGCCGCGCCGCTTCCGCTCGCGCGACTGGTTCGACAACCCCGACCACATCGACATGACCGCGCTCTATCTGGAGCGCTTCATGAACTACGGGATCACGCCCGAAGAGCTGCGCAGCGGCAAGCCGATCATCGGCATCGCCCAGACCGGCAGCGACATCTCGCCGTGCAACCGCATCCACCTGGACCTGGTGACCCGGATCCGTGACGGGATCCGCGACGCGGGTGGGATCCCCATGGAGTTCCCGGTCCATCCGATCTTCGAGAACTGCCGCCGCCCAACGGCGGCCCTGGACCGGAACCTGTCGTACCTGGGGCTCGTGGAGACCCTGCACGGCTATCCGATCGACGCCGTGGTCCTGACCACCGGCTGCGACAAGACCACCCCGGCCGGCATCATGGCCGCCACCACGGTCAACATCCCCGCCATCGTCCTCTCCGGCGGACCTATGCTGGACGGCTGGCACGAGGGCGAGCTGGTCGGGTCAGGCACGGTGATCTGGCGCTCGCGCCGCAAGCTGGCGGCCGGCGAAATCGACGAGAACGAATTCATCGAGCGCGCGGCCTCCTCGGCCCCCTCGGCCGGCCACTGCAACACCATGGGCACGGCCTCGACCATGAACGCGGTCGCCGAGGCTCTCGGCCTGTCGCTGACCGGCTGCGCGGCGATCCCCGCCCCGTACCGCGAGCGCGGCCAGATGGCCTATCGCACCGGCCAGCGGATCGTCGACCTGGCCTATGAGGACGTCAAACCGCTCGACATCCTGACCAGGAAGGCCTTCGAGAACGCCATCGCCCTGGTGGCGGCGGCCGGCGGCTCGACCAACGCCCAGCCGCACATCGCCGCCATGGCGCGGCATGCTGGGCTCGAAATCACCGCCGACGACTGGCGGGCGGCCTACGACATCCCGCTGATCGTCAACATGCAGCCGGCCGGCAAGTATCTGGGCGAGCGCTTCCACCGGGCCGGCGGCGCGCCGGCGGTGCTGTGGGAGCTCTTGCAGCAGGGCCGCCTGCACGGCGACGTCCTGACCGTCACCGGCAAGACCATGGGCGAAAACCTGCAAGGCCGTGAGACCAGCGATCGCGAGGTCATCTTCCCCTACGCCGAGCCCTTGGCCGAAAAGGCGGGTTTCCTCGTTCTGCGCGGCAACCTGTTCGACTTCGCGATCATGAAGGCCAGCGTCATCGGCGCCGACTTCCGCGAGCGCTACCTGTCCAAGCCGGGCCAGGAAGGCGTGTTCGAGGCCCGCGCCATCGTCTTCGACGGTTCGGACGACTACCACGCCCGCATCAACGACCCGGCCCTGAACATCGACGAAAGCTGCATCCTCGTCATCCGCGGCGCGGGGCCGATCGGCTGGCCCGGCTCGGCCGAGGTGGTCAACATGCAGCCGCCGGACCACCTGCTGAAGAAGGGCATCATGAGCCTGCCCACCCTGGGCGACGGGCGTCAGTCGGGCACCGCAGACAGCCCCTCGATCCTCAACGCCTCGCCCGAGAGCGCGGTGGGTGGCGGCCTGTCGTGGCTGCGGACCGGCGATGTCATCCGCATCGACATCAACACCGGGCGCTGCGACGCGCTGGTGGACGAGGCCGTGATCGCCGAACGCCGCAAGGAAGGCATCCCGGCCGTGCCGGCGACCATGACCCCCTGGCAGGAGATCTACCGCGCCCACGCCAGCCAGCTCGACACCGGCGGGGTGCTGGAGTTCGCCGTCAAGTACCAGGACCTGGCGTCCAAGCTGCCCAGGCACAATCACTAGAAGCCGCGCTGCGGACCTCGCCCTTCGACAAGCTCAGGGTGAGGTCCTTCTGAACCGCCGATCAGATTGAAAACCTCATCCTGAGCTTGTCGAAGGACGAGGTTCTCACACTCCCCTCCGCGAGGGGAAAGGAAGAGGAAGCTCCCATGTTCTCGCGCCGCCGACTGATGGCCACGATCGCCAGCCTGACAGCGCTGCCTTCCCTGCCCGCCTTCGCAGGCGCGGCCAAGCGGACGATCGCGCTGGACCTGGCCAAGGCCACCCGGCCCGTCGACCGCTTCTTCGACCTGTCGATCGGCTCGGACTATCCGGGCACCCTGCTGCGCGAGGACAGCCTGGCCCAGCTGAAGACGGCGTCGGACGAGCTGAAGTTCCGCTACATCCGCTTCCACGCCATCTTCCACGACGTGCTGGGCACGGTGAAGAAAGGGGCCAACGGCAAGATCGTCTACGACTGGACCAGGATCGACCAGCTGTACGACCGCCTGCTGGCCATGGGGCTGAAGCCCTTCATCGAGCTGGGCTTCACGCCCGAGGCCATGAAGACCTCGGACCTGACGATCTTCTGGTGGAAGGGCAACACCTCCCACCCGCAGTTCGAGCCCTGGGCGCACCTGATCGACGCCTTCGTGAAGCACCTGCGCGGCCGCTACGGCGAGGCCGAGGTGCGCACCTGGTTCTTCGAGGTCTGGAACGAGCCCAATCTCGACGGCTTCTGGGAAAAGGCCGACCAGAAGGTCTATTTCGACCTCTATGCCCTGACCGCCAAGACCATCAAGGCGATCGACCCGACCTTGCGCGTCGGCGGCCCGTCGACGGCGGGCGCGGCCTGGGTTCCGGAGTTCCTGGCCTACTGCAAGGCCAACGGCGCGGCGGTCGACTTCGTCACCACCCACACCTACGGCGTCGAGGGCGGCTTCCTCGACGAGAACGGCAAGGACGACACAAAGCTGTCGGCCAATCCCGACGCCGTCATCGGCGACGTGCGCAAGGTGCGGGCCGAGATCGAGGCCTCGGCCTATCCGGGCCTGCCGCTCTACTTCACCGAATGGAGCACCAGCTACACGCCGCGCGACCCGGTGCACGACAGCTATCACAGCGCCGCCTATATCCTGGCCAAGCTGAAGGGCGTCAAAGGCATCGTCCAGGGCATGAGCTACTGGACCTACAGCGACCTCTTCGAGGAGCCCGGCCCGCCGACCGCGCCGTTCCAGGGCGGGTTCGGCCTGATGAACCCGGAGGGGATCCGCAAGCCCTCGTGGTTCGCCTACAAGTACCTGGCGGCGCTGCGCGGCAAGGAGCTTCCGTCTACGGACAATAGCGTTCTCGCCTCGGTGGACGGCGGCAAGGTCGCCGCCCTGGTGTGGGACTTCACCCAGCCGGCGCAGCCGACCAGCAACCGCTCCTACTTCACCAAGGTCCAGCCGGCCGCCCCGGCGTCCGGCGCGGCGCTGAGCGTCGCGGGGCTGAAGCCCGGCCGCTACCGCCTGCGCGCCCAGCGCACCGGCTTCCGCGCCAACGACGCCTACACGGCCTATATCGAGCTGGGCATGCCCAAGAGCTTGACGCCGGACCAGATCGGCAAGCTTCAGGCCCTGACCGCCGACAAGCCCGAGATCGACCGCACGGTCACCGTCGGCAAGGACGGCGTGGCGAGCGTCGACTTCGCGCTGAACCAGAACGACCTGGTGCTGGTGACGCTGGAGCGGGTTTAAGCCTGACGGGACGGATGCTCCCCCTGAAGGGGGAGCTGTCGCGAAGCGACTGAGGGGGAAGTGACTTCGGCGGAAGTGATTGCCGTAACCTCACCGGGCACTTCCCCCTCCGGCCCTACGGGCCACCTCCCCCTTCAGGGGGAGGATCTGGCCCTTGCCCCCGTTCGCCGTTCACGCCATCTGCGAACCTGCAACGCAGGAGCCCTCATGAGCGTCGTCGCCGCCTACGCCTATGTCGCCGGAAAGCGGGTCCGGGAGATCCGGCTCGACGATCCGGAGAGCCTGGCGCCGCGTGACGGCGAATTCGTGTGGATCGGCCTGGTGGACCCCCGCGAGGACGAACTGCGCATCCTGCAGGAGCGTTTCGACCTACACCCCCTGGCCGTCGAGGACGCCCTGCATGCGCGGCAGATGCCCAAGGTCGACATCTACGGCAATCAGCTGTTCGTGGTCGCCAAGACCGCCCAGATGGTCGAGGCCCGCATCGTCTTCGGCGAGACCGACATCTTCGTCGGCCCGCATTTCCTGATCAGCGTGCGCCACGGCTCGGCCCGGGCGCACCTGGAACTGCGCGCCCACCTGGAGGCCATGCCCGCCCTGCTGGCTCACGGCGGCGACTACGTGCTGCACGCGGTGCTCGACTTCATCGTCGACGGCTACCTGCCGGTGGTCGACGCCATCGAGGACGAACTGGCCGAGATGGAGCGGCGGGCGCTGGACGCCTTCCTCAGCCGCGCCGAGATCACCCGCCTGTTCACCCTGCGCCGCGAGCTGACCAAGTTCCTGCGGCTGCTGGGGCCCATGGCCCAGGTCGCCGGCTATCTCGAGCATCACGAGACGCCGTGCATCGATCCCGAGGTGAAGCCCTATTTCCGCGACATCCGCGACCATGTCGCGCGCGTGGACCTGCTGATCGCCGGCCTGGGCGAGGTGCTGAATTCCGTGTTCGAGGTCAGTTCGCTGCTGGAGCAGCAGCGCCAGGGCGTCATCACCCGCCAGCTGGCCGCCTGGGCCGCCATGCTGGCCGTGCCCACCGCCGTCGCCGGCGTCTACGGCATGAACTTCGAGCACATGCCCGAACTGAAATGGGCCTTCGGCTATCCGCTGGTCCTGGGCGTCATCGGCGTGGTCTGCGCCCTGCTCTATCGGCGCTTCAAGAAGGCGGGCTGGCTGTAGGGAAGAGGCTCCCCCTGAAGGGGGAGCTGTCGGCCAAGCCGGCTGAGGGGGAAGTCGCTGCGAAGCCGGCCAAGACCTCGAAAGCTAAAAACGTCCCCCCTCCGGCCCTTCGGGCCACCTCCCCCAAGAGGGGGAGGATCTATTCTCAGCCCCCGACCGCGCCCGAACCGAAGTCGAACTGCTCGGGCCGCGGCTTGCCGCCGCCGAAGTTCCAGGTGAAGCCGAAGAAGATCGCCCGCACGTTGGCCGTGCGCAGGGTGACGTCCTTCAGGGTCGGCGTGTCAGTGACGGCCTTGTCCTCGAAGCTGTCCAGCGCGTCCTGCACGGTCACCACGAACGACAGCTTGTCGTTGACCTTCCGGCGGTAGCCCAGATTGACCATCTGGAACGGCTCGCGATGGCCCTGCGGGGTCAGGCGCTTGCCCGAGGTGAAGGCGTTGATCTGGAAGAAGTCCTTCGGGGTCGCCTGCCAGTTGACGTTGGCGCGGCCCGACAGCGTGGTGGCCGAGCGCGTGCCGGAGAAGCCGAGGTTGCCCGCGTCGATCTCGTTCCAGAAGGCGTTGGCGCTGACGTTGTAGGTGATCTTCGGCGTCAGGCGGCCGTTGGCCACCAGCTCGAGACCGCCGTTGCGGCTCTTGTTGAGGTTCTCGCGCGTGGTCAGCAGCACGCCGTCGCCCAGGTCGCGGACCACGTCGGTGACCACGCCCTCGCTGCTGCGGTAATAGGCCGTCGCCAGATAGTAGGCCGGCCCCTTGCGGTACTGCCAGCCCAGCTCGAACGAGTCGGTGACCTGCGGCTTCAGGTAGGGGTTGCCCGCCCGGTAGTTCTGCGGGTCCTGGTAGACGCGATAGGGGTTCAGGTCCTGCACCTGCGGGCGCTGGACGCGGCGGCTGTAGCTGCCCTTGAAGGTGTTGTTCTCGTTGACGGTGTAGCCCAGGTGCAGGCTGGGATAGACCTTGAAGTAGTCGTTCTCGAAGGTCTGGCCGCCGGTCACCTGGTCGCCGTTGATCTGCACCTGCTCGGCGCGCAGGCCGCTCTGGGCCGTGAAGTCGCCGAACGCCTTCTCGTAGGTCACGTAAGCAGCATAGACGTCCTGGTCGAACAGGAAGCGGTTGGTGCGGGCCGGATCGAGCGTCTGGGAGCCCAGCGACGGCCCGGTGGAGCCGTGGTTGTCGTAGTCGTTCTTGACCCATTCGAAGTCGAGGCCGGTCTTCAGCGTGCCGCCGCCGACATTGGGTCGGGCGTAGTCGGTCTTGAAGTTCGTTCGCTCCTGGTCGGCCCCGAACCCGAACAGCTCGTAGACGTCGGCGCCCGCGCTGTAGTCGGTGAAGGCCGTGGAGTTGCGCGAGAAGTCGGTCTGCTCGTATTCCAGGTGCGCCGTCAGCTGGTGCTCGGAGCCCTTGAACTGGTGACGCCAGTCGGCGCTGACGGCCTTGTTGTCGCGCTTCATCGCAGCGTCGGTGGCGCGCGTGTAGTCGGGGAAGGCGCCTGTGGTCTCGTAGGTCTCGTCGCCGGTGGTGTCGAACTGCATGCGGCGGTAGCGGACCTCGCCGCTCAGGCGGTCCTTCGGGGTCAGGTCGTAGTCGATCCCGCCGCGCAGGTTGACCATGTCGCCCTCGTTCTCGAAGACGCCGTCCTGGCTGCTGGTCCCCGCCGCCGTGGTGCGGTCGATGGTCTGCCAGGCCTTCTGCTGTTCATGGCGGAAGCCGGCGTCGCCCGACAGGGTCAGCTTGCCGTTGACGTAGTTGCCGCTGACGCCGCCGTTGTAGCGGCCGTCGGTGCTGGCGTTGGCCCGCAGCGTGCCGGTCGCGCCCGGCTTGCGGGTCTGCTTGGTGACCAGGTTGATGATCCCGGCCGTGCCGTCGGGGCGGAAGGCGGCCGACGGGTTGGTCATCACCTCGACGCGGTCGATCTGGTCGGCCGGCATGGCCTGCAGGGCGTCGCCCCGGCCGTCGCCGTTGAACATGCCCGACGGCTTGCCGTCGATCAGGATGGTGACGTTACTGTCGCCGCGCAGGCTGACATTGCCCTGCACGTCGACCTCGACCGAAGGGATGTTTCGCAGGGCGTCGGCGATCGAGCCGGTGCGGGCCGACAGGTCGTTGGAGACGCTGTAGCTGCGGCGGTCGATCGAGCTGCGCATGGCCGCGCCGTCGCCGGTGACCGTGATGCCTTCGACGGCGGCGGGCGCGCTCTTCGGAGCAGCACTCGGACCACCCTGGACGGCGGCCGGGGCCGCCGTCTGGGCAGCCGCCTGGGCCAAGGCCAGGCAAGGCGTCGCGACGATGGCGGCGGCGGAGAAAAGGATGGTCTTCAGGCGCAAGGCGCGTCCCCCGAGGCAGGCTCGTCGAGGCGCCGCGAGCGGACGGTCCGCGCTGGTCTCGACCTCCAGCGGTAAAGCGCGGCCGGCCTTCCGGGGCAAATTTCTTTTCGGCAATGTTGCATTGGCGCCGCCCGGCGTGGCGCCGGCGCAACGGGTAGAACCCACCTCACCGCCCCACGCATGGCGCCGCGAATGACAACGTTGCCATCGCCCCTTGCGAGCGCCGCCGGACCTGACACTATCGCCCGACGAAGCGACGGCGCTCGCGGCGGGAATCCCGCAAAAACCGCCGCTTGCGTGCTGATACCGGTAACACTAAGGTCGCCGGCAACTAAGGTCCCTGCGGGGGCGCGTTAGGGATCAAAGCAGGCCCCTTAAGGGCCAGTTCGGGGAGGACTCCAGTGGCATCAGTTTCCAGCGCCGGGCCGAGCGCCGGCATGAGCGCCGACGGCGCGAAGGTGAACATAGCCTTCGTCGCCGCCATCGTGGCCGTGGCCACCATCGGCGGCTTCATGTTCGGCTACGACAGCGGCGTCATCAACGGCACGCAGGAAGGCCTCAACAGCGCCTTCAAGCTGACCGAGTTCGGCACCGGCCTGAACGTCGCGGCCATCCTGATCGGCTGCGCCATCGGCGCTTTCGCGGCGGGCCGCCTGGCCGACGTCTGGGGTCGCCGCACCGTGATGATCATCTCGGCCCTGCTGTTCGTGATCAGCGCCCTGGGCACGGGCGCTGCCCACACCTCGACCATCTTCGTCATCTTCCGCCTGATCGGCGGCCTGGGCGTCGGCGCGGCGTCCGTGCTGTGCCCGGTCTACATCTCGGAAGTGACCCCGGCCAACATCCGCGGCCGCCTGTCGTCCGTGCAGCAGATCATGATCATCACCGGCCTGACCGGCGCGTTCGTGGCCAACTACGTGCTGGCCCACACCGCCGGCAGCTCGACCGCCGACTTCTGGCTGGGCCTGCCCGCCTGGCGCTGGATGTTCTGGATGCAGGTGATCCCGGCCGGCGTGTTCTTCTTCGCCCTGCTGACCATCCCGGAAAGCCCGCGCTACCTGGTGGCCAAGGGCAAGGACGCCCAGGCCGAAGCCATCCTCTCGCGCCTGTTCGGCCCGGGCACGGGCGCGGCCAAGGTCGCCGAGATCCGCGCCTCGCTGAGCGCCGACCACAAGCCGAAGTTCTCCGACCTGCTCGACCCGGTCACGAAGAAGATCCGTCCGATCCTGTGGGCCGGCTTGGTCCTGGCGATCTTCCAGCAGTTCGTCGGCATCAACATCGTCTTCTACTACGGCTCGGTGCTGTGGCAGTCGGTGGGCTTCACCGAGGACGACAGCCTGAAGATCAACATCCTGTCGGGCGCCCTGTCGATCCTGGCCTGTCTGGCCGCCATCGCCCTGATCGACCGCATCGGCCGCAAGCCGCTGCTGCTGATCGGCTCGGCCGGCATGGCCGTGACCCTGGGCGTCCTGACCTGGTGCTTCTCGACCGCCACCACGGTCAACGGCGCCCTGCACCTGGATGGCAGCGTCGGCCCGATCGCCCTGGTCGCCGCCAACCTCTACGTGATCTTCTTCAACCTCTCCTGGGGCCCGGTCATGTGGGTGATGCTGGGCGAGATGTTCCCCAACCAGATGCGCGGTTCGGCCCTGGCCGTCGCCGGCTTCGCTCAGTGGATCGCCAACTTCGCCATCTCGTTCAGCTTCCCGGCCATGGCCAAGATGAGCCTGGCGGCGACCTACGGCTTCTATGCCGTCAGCGCCGTGGTCTCGTTCTTCCTGGTCCAGAAGCTGATCCACGAGACCCGCGGCAAAGAACTGGAAGCGATGGAGGGGTGAGGTCGCCAAGAACCTCCCCCCACGGGGGCAGGTTCCTCGCCAGACAAACGCCCGGGGGCCCTGCTCCCGGGCGTTTTCTTTTGCCCGCGCCTCTGACAGCGTTATCGTCGGAAAATGGACGATGACACCGGTAGACAAGGCGATGATCCGTCGCTTAAGTGACCGGTAACAAGCCGACGCGGCGCCAGTTCGCGCGGACAGTACCCGGGAAGGAATATCGATGGCCGACCTCAGCCGACGCGGAGCTTTGGGTTCCCTTCTGACTGGAGCGGCGGCCGCCGCCCTGCCCTCCGCCGCGACCGCCGAAGGCGTCGGATCCCTGCCCGCCAAGCCCAAGTCCGGCCCGACCTGGACCAAGGGCGTCGAGGGGCAGCGCAAGGCCGACCTGGGCGACGGGACCTTCCTCAACCCGATCCTGGCCGGCGACCGGCCCGACCCGTCGATCCTCAAGGACGGCGACGACTACTACATGACCCACTCGTCCTTCGACGCCTATCCGGGCCTGTTGATCTGGCACAGCAAGGACCTGGTGAACTGGGCGCCGGTGGGCCCGGCCCTGAAGACCAACATCGGCTCGGTCTGGGCGCCGGAGCTGTGCAAGCACGAGGGCCGCTACTACCTCTACATCCCGGCCAAGTTCCCCAAGAACAACACCAGCTACGTGATCTGGGCCGACAGGATCGAGGGCCCGTGGTCCGAGCCGATCGACCTGAAGCTGCCCGGCTACATCGACCCCGGCCACATCGTCGACGAGAACGGCGAGCGCTGGCTGTTCCTGTCCGGCGGCGACCGCATCAAGCTGGCGCCCGACGGCCTGTCGACGGTCGGCAAGCCCGAGCACGTCTACAATCCCTGGCGCTATCCGGACGACTGGGACGTCGAGGGCTTCTCGCCCGAAGGCCCCAAGGTCATGAAGAAGGGCGAGTACTTCTACATGATCACCGCCGTGGGCGGCACGGCCGGCCCGCCGACCGGCCACATGGTCATCGCCGCGCGCGCCAAGTCGCTGGGCGGCCCGTGGGAGAACCACCCGAAGAACCCGCTGGTGCGCACCGTCGACAACGCCGAGAAGTGGTGGTCGCGTGGCCACGCCACCCTTGTCGAGGGTTCGGGCGGCGAGTGGTGGACCGTCTATCACGGCTACGAGAACGGCTTCTGGACCCTGGGCCGCCAGACGCTGCTGGCCCCGGTGACCTGGACCAAGGACGGCTGGTTCGACATCGGTGGCGGCGATCTCGCCAAGCCCATCAAGAAGCCCAAAGGCGGCACGGCCGTCCCCCACGGCATGGCGCTGTCGGACGACTTCAGCACCGACAAGTACGGCGTGCAGTGGAACTTCTTCGACCCCAAGCCGGGCGAGCAGGACCGCATCGGCCGCTCGGGCGGCGTGCTGACCCTGAAGGGCGCGGGCGAGGCCCCGTCGACGGGCTCGCCGCTGATCTTCGTCAACGGCGACCAGGCCTACGAGATCGAGTGCGAGATCGAGATCGATCCGGAGACCCGCGCCGGCCTGATCCTGTTCTACGACCGCCAGCTCTATTGCGGCCTCGGCTTCGACGCCAAGAACTTCGTCACCCACCAGTACGGCATCGAGCGCGGGCGTCCCGCGAACCCGCACGGCTCGCGGATGCTCATGCGCCTGCGCAACAACCGCCACATCGTCGCCTTCCACACCAGCGGCGACGGCGGCAAGACCTGGAAGCGGTTCGACCGCGGCATGGAGGTCAGCGGCTACCACCACAATGTGCGCGGCGGCTTCCTGATGCTGAAGCCGGGGATCTACGCCGCCGGCAAGGGCTCGGCCCGGTTCCGCAACTTCAAGTACCGCGCGCTGGATTGAGCATCGAGATCCTCCCCCTGAAGGGGGAGGTGGCCCGTAGGGCCGGAGGGGGCAGTCCCTTCTGATGTCGAGGCGGCCGCAGGTTCAACAGACACTTCCCCCTCAGTCGCTCCGCGACAGCTCCCCCTTCAGGGGGAGCATCCTGATTGATTGGAGACGCGACCACATGAAGTCCCTCCTTCTCGCCGCCGCCCTGGCCGCCGCCCCCATGGCCGCCCACGCCCAAGCGCCCGCGCCCGAAGCCGAGCCGCCGATGTTCCGCGCGGTGAAGGTCGTGCTGATCGGCGACTCGACCACCGCCGTGATCGGCGGCTGGGGGCCCAGCTTCTGCGGGCAGCACCTGACCTCGTTCGCCGCCTGCATCAACCTGGCGCGCGGCGGCCGCTCCAGCGGCAACTACCGCACCGAGGGCTCGTGGCGGCTGGCCAT
Organism: Caulobacter sp. CCNWLW153; assembly: GCF_036889365.1. Classification (NCBI taxonomy): domain Bacteria; kingdom Pseudomonadati; phylum Pseudomonadota; class Alphaproteobacteria; order Caulobacterales; family Caulobacteraceae; genus Caulobacter; species Caulobacter sp. CCNWLW153. Next base: position 72,131 of record NZ_JBAKFV010000003.1, on the reverse strand, counting down.
GAAGGAGATCGGCGTCGGCGGCTTCCAGGATACCTACGTGCTGATCCAGTTCGGCCACAACGACCAGCCGGGCAAGCCGGGCCGCTCGACCGACCTGGCTGTCGAATATCCCGCCAACCTCAAGCGCTATGTGGAAGAGGTCCGCGCCGCCGGCGGCAAGCCGGTGCTGGTCACGCCGCTGACCCGCCGCCAGTTCAAGGACGGCAAGCTGATCGACGACCTGGGTCCCTGGGCCGAAGCGACCCGCAAGGTCGCCGCCGAGACCAGGACCCCGCTGGTCGACCTGCACGCCAGGTCCTACGCCGCCGTCCAGGCCATGGGCGCGGCGGAAGCCACGCGCTTCGCCCAGATGCCGCCCCCGCCCGAGGTTCTGGCCGCCGCGAAGACCGGCACGACGATCAGCGCCCAGGCGGCGGTCCCGGCCACGCCGAGCGCGAGCCCCGCCCCGGCCCAGCAGGCCCAGAACAACGCCGCCGTCGAGCCGATGGGCCAGGCCAAGCTGTCGTTCGACTACACCCACCTGGGCCGCGACGGGGCCGACTACTTCTCGAAGATCGTCACCGACGAGCTGGCCGTCGCGGTTCCGGCCCTGCGGCGGTACCTCGTGCCTTAGGGCGCTCGAAGGAAACCGCTTACCCCAGAAGGCAGGCCAGGACCGACTTCATGACCGAGGCCATGGCCTTGCGGTCCTGTTCGGGGTGATTGACGCTGCGGATGACCAGGCCGTCGAACATCGCGCCGATCAGTTCGGTGCGGGCGGCGAACTCGGCCTCGCTCCATTCGGGCTTGCGGCTGCGCTCCAGCATCTGGCTGGCCAGGGCGCGTTCCTGGTCGTCGGCGGCGCGGACGATCGCGGCGACCTTGGGATTGCGCGAGGCCTCGGCCATCACCTCCAGCACCAGCGGCGCGCGGCGCGGGTCGTAGCACTTGCTGACCGCCTCATCGATGTGGTCGAGCATGGCGTCGAGCAGCGTGCCCGGCCGGCTTTCCAACTCGGCGAACTTCTCGCGCATCTCGGCCAGGTCCTGGGCGACGATCGCCGCGACCATCGCTTCCTTGTTCTCGAAGTAGCGATAGATCTGGCCCACGCTCAGGCCCGCGGCCTTGGCGATCTCGGCCATGCTGGCGCCATGGAAGCCGGCCTGGCGCACCACGTCGCAGGCCGCATCCAGAATCTGTTGCCGCCGCGCCTCGGGCGTCGGCTTGGCGTTTGAACTCACGTCGACCATCGAGCGGTCCCGTTCTCCATTACATTTCCGTCAGGTCAACTGGGCCGACAGGACGGGGTGTTGACTTCGCCTTACCCCGGGCCTATGTCCAGCGCAATTGAGAATGAACGTTCATTCTCAAATTGTTCATCATAGGCGCGTCGTCAAGGGGACCTCCCCCCCTGCGGCAGCCTGTCGCTCCGGGGATATCCATGGCTATCAAACGTCCGCTCGCCGCTTCGGCGGTTCTTCTGGCGGCTGTCTCGCTCACCCTCGCCGCCTGCGGGCAAGGCAAGGGCGGAGCCGCTGGCGGCATGGGCGCGGGCGGGCCGACGCCCGTCGGCGTAGTGGTCGTGAAGACCGAGCCGGTGACCCTGACCAGCGAGCTGCAAGGCCGCACCTCGGCCTACCTGGTCTCGGAAGTGCGTCCGCAGGTCGGCGGCATCGTCAAGGCCCGCCTGTTCCAGGAAGGCTCCTACGTCCGCGCCGGCCAGCCGCTCTACCAGATCGAGCCGGCGACCTTCCAGGCCCAGGTCAACAGCGCCCAGGCGGGCCTGGCCCAGGCCCAGGCGACCTACACCGCCGCCAAGCTGAAGGCCGACCGCTACAAGGAACTGGTCGCGGTCAACGCCGTCTCCAAGCAGGACAACGACGACGCCCAGGCCGCCGCCCAGCAGGCCCAGGCGAACGTCGCCGCCCAGAAGGCCGCGGTCGAGACCGCCCGCATCAACCTGGGCTGGACCCGCGTGGTCGCCCCGATCTCGGGCCGCATCGGCAAGAGCTCGGTGACCCCCGGCGCCCTGGTCACGGCCACCCAGACCACGGCCCTGGCCACCATCCAGAACCTCGACAAGGTCTATGTCGACCTGACCCAGTCGTCGGCCGAGCTGCTGCAGCTGCAGCGCGACCTGGCCGGCGGCCAGCTGGGCCGCTCGGGCTCGACCCAGGTCAGCCTGAAGCTGGAAGACGGCTCGACCTACCCGGTCCAGGGCCGCCTGGAGTTCGCCGACGTCACCGTCGACCAGACGACCGGCTCGTTCGGCCTGCGCGCCACCTTCGACAACCCCAACGGCGCCCTGCTGCCGGGCATGTACGTCCGCGCCACCCTCGGCAAGGGCGTGGCCTCCAACGGCGTGCTGATCCCGCAGGCCGGCGTCAGCCGCGACCCGAAGGGCAACGCCACGGTCTCCGTGGTCGGCGCCAAGGGCGTGGCCGAGATCCGTCCGATCACCGTCGGCCAGACCGTCGGCGACAAGTGGCTGGTCACCTCCGGCCTGAAGGTCGGCGACCAGGTCATCGTCGAAGGCCTGCAGAAGGTCCGTCCTGGCGCGCCCGTGAAGGCCGCCGTCATCACCGCTCAACGCTAAGGCCGGCCCACAATGCTGTCCCGTTTCTTCATCGACAGACCCATCTTCGCATGGGTGGTCGCGATCGTGATCATGCTGGCGGGGGCGCTCGCCATCCGCACGCTGCCGATCGCGCAATATCCCGAGATCGCCCTGCCGCAGGTCTCGGTCTCCGCCAACTATCCGGGCGCCTCGGCCAAGACGGTCGAGGACAGCGTCACCCAGGTCATCGAACAGAAGATGAAGGGCCTCGACGGCCTGGATTACATGTCGTCGACCAGCGACAGCTCGGGTTCGGCCACGGTCACCCTGACCTTCAAGGCCGGCACCGACATCGACATCGCCCAGGTGCAGGTCCAGAACAAGCTGCAGACCGCCACCGCCCTGCTGCCGCAGGAAGTGCAGCAGCAAGGCCTGACGGTCGCCAAGTCGGCCCGTAACTTCATGATGGTCGTCGGCCTCTATTCGGAGAACGACGCCACCACCAACACCGACCTGGCCGACTACATCGCGTCCAACATCCAGGACCCGCTGAGCCGCGTCGACGGCGTCGGCGAAGTGCAGCTGTTCGGCGCCCAGTACGCCATGCGCATCTGGCTCGACCCGAACAAGCTGTCGTCCTACAGCCTGACGCCTTCGGACGTGTCGGCGGCCATCCAGGCCCAGAACGCGCAGGTCTCGGCCGGCCAGCTGGGCGGCACGCCCAACCTGCCGGGCACGGGCCTGAACGCCACGATCACGGCCCAGTCGCGCCTGCAGACGCCCGAAGAGTTCGAGAACATCATCGTCAAGAACAGCACGGGGGGGGCCCTGGTCCGCCTGCGCGACGTCGCCCGCGTCGAGCTGGGCGCCGAAAGCTACGTCTCGACCGCGAAGTTCAACGGCCGTCCGGCCGCGGGTCTGGCCATCCGCCTGGCCCCGGGCGCCAACGCCCTCGACACCGCCAAGGCGGTGAAGGAGCAGATGGCCACGCTCGAGAAGACCTTCCCGGCCGGCTACAAGTACGTCGTTCCCTACGACTCCACGCCGTTCGTGGAACTGTCGATCCACGAAGTGATCAAGACGCTGGTGGAAGCCATCATCCTGGTCTTCATCGTCATGTTCCTGTTCCTGCAGAACTGGCGCGCCACCCTGATCCCGACCATCGCCGTCCCGGTCGTCCTTCTGGGCACCTTCGGCATCCTCGCGGCCTTCGGCTACTCCATCAACACGCTCACCATGTTCGGCCTCGTGCTGGCCATCGGCCTGCTCGTCGACGACGCCATCGTCGTGGTCGAGAACGTCGAGCGGGTGATGAGCGAGGAAGGTCTCTCCCCCGTCGAGGCCACGCGCAAGTCGATGGGCGAGATCACCGGCGCCCTGATCGGCATCGCGCTGGTGCTGTCGGCGGTGTTCGTGCCGATGGCCTTCTTCAGCGGTTCGCAAGGCGTCATCTACCGCCAGTTCTCGATCACCATCGTCTCGGCGATGATGCTGTCGGTGGTGGTGGCCCTGGTGCTGACGCCGGCGCTCTGCGCCACCATGCTGAAGCCGCATGACCGCGCCCACGGCGAGGCTCTGCGCACCGATCATCCGGGCGCGCTCGGTGCGGTGATCAACTTCTTCAACCGCTTCTTCAACTGGTTCAACCGCAGCTTCAACGACGTATCGGGCCGCTACCAGGGCGGGGTTCGCAAGATCCTCGGCCGGAGTGTCCGCTGGATGGCCATCTACGGCGTCATCATCCTGGTCATGGGCCTGCTGTTCGTCCGCCTGCCCAGCGCCTTCCTGCCGGAAGAAGACCAGGGGATCATGATCACCCTCGTCCAGCTGCCGCCGGGCGCCACCGAGGAACGCACCCTGAGCGTCCTCGACCAGGTCCGCAGCCACTTCATGGACGACGAGAAGGAAGCCGTGCAGTCGGTGTTCACCGTCTCGGGCTTCAGCTTCAGCGGCGCCGGCCAGAACGCCGGTCTCGCCTTCGTCCGCCTGAAGGACTTCGACGAGCGCAAGGCCGCCAATCTCAAGGCTCCCGCCGTCGCCGGCCGCGCCATGGGCAAGTTCCTGCAGATCCGCGATGCGATGGTGTTCGCCGTCGTGCCGCCGGCCGTGCCGGAACTGGGCACCTCGTCGGGCTTCGACTTCCAGCTGCAGGACATCGGCGGCGTGGGCCATGACGCCCTCACCGCGGCCCGCAACCAGGTCCTGGGCATGGCTGGCCAGGATCCCAACCTGGTCGGCGTGCGTCCCAACGGCCAGGAAGACACCCCGCAGCTGAAGATCGACATCGACCAGGCCAAGGCCGGCTCGATGGGCCTGACCACGGCCGACATCAACGCGGCGCTCAGCGCGGCCTGGGGCGGTTCGTACGTCAACGACTTCATCGACCGCGGCCGGGTGAAGAAGGTCTACATGCAGGCCGACGCGCCCTACCGCATGAAGCCCGAAGACCTGAACAACTGGTACGTCCGCAACAACAGCGGCCAGATGGTGCCCTTCTCGGCCTTCGCCACGACCCGCTGGGTCTACGGCTCGCCGCGTCTGGAGCGCTACAACGGCCTGTCGTCGATGAACATCCAGGGCGCTCCGGCCCCGGGCAAGAGCTCGGGCGACGCGATGGCGGCCATGGAGAAGATCGCCGCCCAGCTGCCGGCCGGCATCGGCTTCGAATGGACCGGCCTGTCGGCCCAGGAACGTGAAGCGGGCAACCAGGCTCCGGCCCTGTACGCGATCTCGATCCTGGTGGTGTTCCTGCTGCTGGCGGCCCTCTACGAGAGCTGGTCGATCCCGCTGTCGGTCATCATGGTCATCCCGCTCGGCATCGTCGGCGCCCTGCTGGCGACCACCCTGCGCGGCCTGAGCAACGACATCTACTTCCAGGTGGGCCTGCTCACGACCATGGGCCTGGCGGCCAAGAACGCCATCCTGATCGTCGAGTTCGCCAAGGAGATCTACGAGCGCACCGGCAACCTGGTGGAAGCCACGCTGGAAGCCGTCCGCATCCGTCTGCGTCCGATCATCATGACCTCGCTGGCCTTCGTCTTCGGCGTTCTGCCGCTGGCGATCTCCAACGGGGCCGGTTCGGGCAGCCAGCACGCGATCGGCACGGGCGTCATCGGCGGCATGCTGTCGGCGACCATCCTGGCGATCTTCTTCGTCCCGCTGTTCTTCGTGATCGTCGAACGGATCTTCAAGCCCAAGCCGCGTCACCACGACGAGGCCCCCGCGACTCCGGCCGAGAGCCACTGAGATGCTTCGTAACCTCACCCTCACCCTGCTGGCGGCCAGCGCGCTGACCGCCTGCACCATGGCCCCGAAGTACGAGCGACCGGCCCTGCCGGTCGCCACGACCTGGCCCACGGCTTCGGCCAACGGCCAGACGGCCTCGGCCGGCGACCTCGCCTGGAAGCAGGTGTTCGAGGATCCCCGCCTGGCGGGGACCATCGACCTGGCCCTGGCCAACAACCGCGACCTGCGGGTCGCGGTGCTCAACATCGAGCAGGCCCGCGCCACCTACCGCATCCAGCGCGCGGCCCTGCTGCCGACCGTCAACGGCACGCTGTCGGGCACCCGCAGCAGCACGCCGGTCGGAGCCTCGGCCTTCCCGATCTCGGGCGTCGATTCGCTGGAAGTGGAAAACTACAACGCCAACGTCGGCGTCACCTCGTACGAGCTCGACATCTTCGGGCGCGTGCGCAGCCTCAAGGACCAGGCGCTGCACAGCTACCTGGCCACCGAGGAGACCGCCCGCGCGACCCAGATCAGCCTGATCGCCGAGACGGCCAACGCCTGGCTGACCCTGGCGGCCGACCAGGACCTGCTGGCCCTGGCCAAGGACACGCTGAAGAGCCGTGAAGACAGCCTCGCCCTGGCCCAGCGCCAGTTCGACGTCGGCGCGGCCTCGCAGCTGGACCTGCGCACTTCGCAGACCCTGGCCGAGACCGCCCGCGCCGACGTGGCCACCTACACGGCCCAGGTCGAGCGCGACAGGAACGCCCTGCGCCTGCTGGTGGGTACGGAAGTTCCGGCCGACCTGCAGCCGGCCGGCGGCCTGATCACCGCCCAGATCCTTCCCGATCTGCCGGCGGGCGTGGCCTCTGACGTGCTGACCCGTCGTCCCGACGTGCTGGCGGCCGAGCACAGCCTGATGGGCGCCAACGCCAACATCGGCGCGGCCCGTGCGGCCTTCTTCCCGCGCATCAGCCTGACGGGCTCGTACGGCAGCGCCAGCGCCGACCTCGACGGCCTGTTCAAGGGCGGCACCAAGAGCTGGAGCTTCGCCCCCAGCATCAGCGTGCCGATCTTCGCCGGCGGGGCCAACAAGGCCGGGCTCGACAGCGCCAAGGCCGGCCAGAAGATCGCCGTGGCGACCTACGAGAAGACCGTCCAGACGGCCTTCCGCGAGGTGTCCGACGCCCTGGCCACCCAGGCCACGATCGGCGATCGCCTGGCCGCCCAGGAACGGGTGGCCGCCGCCGCCGCCGACACCGCGCGCCTGACCAAGCTGCGCTACGACCGCGGCGTCGACAGCTCGCTCATCCTGCTCGACGCCCAGCGCACGCAGTATTCGGCCCAGCAGGGCCTGATCAACGCGCGCCTGGCCCGGGCCAGCAACCTGGTCACGCTCTACAAGGTCCTCGGCGGCGGCGCTCCCGCCAGCAAGGGGTCCTGAACTGATCGGGGAGGAAGGCCCCTCCCCCGACCGATCCCCGCGCGACGGTGCGGGGCTGATCGCGGCGGCATCCCCCCGGACACGCCGCGACCGGAAGGGGCGCATCACCCCCCCAATCCCAGATGCGCCCCTTCCACCCTTATCTTCCCGAAAACCTGTCCGGCGCCCCGCGCGGTCCTCGTTCTTCGACAAGCTCAGGATGAGGGCCAAGGCCAAAGCCGCTCATTCGACAACCTCACCCTGAGCTTGTCGAAGGGCCGCCCGACGCCGCCTCCAGCCGCGCGTGCAGGCCGTCGAGGCGGGCCGCGCAGGCCGCCCGGATGGCCGGATCGACCTCGGCGCGCTTGGCCGCCCCGTCCGGCCTGAACGCCCGCTCGGGCGCCTTGGCGTCGATCGCCGCCGCCGCCGTCATCGCATCGCTCTCGGCCGCCTCGGGCGTCCAGCCGAAGTGCGGCAGCACGCGACCCGCCACCGCGCCCGGCAGCGTCTCGTAATTGACCAGCAGCCCCGCCCCGTCGGCCGCGAAGGCCGCCAGCGCCGCCTCGCCGATCGCCGCCAGCACGGCGGCCTGGTAGTCGGCGTCCGGCGTCGCCGGCTGCGCCAGGCCGAACACGGCCGGCGCCACCACCTGCGGAACCATCTGCATCCCCGGCGAGCGGGCATGCGAGACCATCACCTCGGCCGGCGTCCGGTAGAGGTGCAGCCAGGGCGTTTCCGGGAAAGCTTCGCGGAACAGGTCGAAGGCCAGGGCGTGCCAGCAGTCGAGCTTGAGGAACAGGCGCGCGTCCCCCGCCCCGCGCGCGCGGCCCAGCGCCGCCACCACGCCGCGCAGCAGCGCTACCTTGCGGCCCCAGGGCAGGTCGCCGCGCACCACATGGTCGATCGGCGCGGCCTCCGACAGCACGGTCGCCCCCTCCGGCGCGCCCAGCATCCGCCCCAGAAGGGTCGAACCGCAGCGCGACATGTGGAAGACAAGGCCGTCGGGCGTCGGTCCCGCCAGCCCCTCCAGCGCCGACAGCGGCGTGCGCAGGCGCAGCAGCCGGTTCAGCGGCGCCGACCAGACCTTGGGAACGCTCTCGCCGAAGAACGATTCCTCCAGCCGCCGCGCGCCGAAGAAGGCCCAGTCGACGGCGTCCTCGTCCGGCAAGACGGCGACCGGCAGCCAGCCGGCCGGCGGGGCGAGCGGGCGCGGAACCACGCTCCGCTTGGCCAGCCGCTCGGCCACTCCCGGCGCGGCCAGCCCCCAGCCGGCGGCGAGCGCCTGCGCCTCGCGGGCGAAGTCCTCGTCACGGAACAGGTCGGCCAGCCCCGCGCAGGCGGCGACGTCCTCGGCCAACCGCGCCATGAAGGCTTCCAGATCCCGCGTCGCGTCCGCCGTAAGTTGCATGCCCGCCCCTGGCCCTTGTCGGTTGAAGGGCGGCACAATAGGCTCGGGCGATGGGATTTCCAGACCGCCTGAAGCTGCCGCTCGCCTTCGATCCGATCCGCCTGCGCGCCGACCTCGAGGCCCTGACCGCCGGCGCCGACTGGATCGCCCACTTCGTCACCCAGAACTACGACGGCGACTGGAGCGTCATTCCCCTGCGCTGCCAGGCCGGCGCCAGCCACCCGGTGATGATGATCTATTCGGATCCCGGCGCGACGGCGTTCGAGGACACGCCGTTCCTGGCCCCCTGCCCCTATTTCCGCGAAGTGATCGCCGCCTTCCCGTTCCAGGCCACCAGCGTGCGGCTGATGAAGCTGGCCCCCGGCTCGGTCATCAAGACCCACCACGACGAGGACCTCGACGCCGGCTCGCTGCTGGTGCGCTTCCACGTGCCGGTGGTCACCAACCCGGACGTCGACTTCCGGCTCAACGGCGTCCGCGTGGCGATGGAGGCCGGCAGCGCCTGGTACCTCAAGCTCACCGACCCCCACAGCGTCGCCAACCACGGGACCGAGGACCGGGTGCACCTGGTGATCGACGGCTACGTCAACGACTGGGTGCGGGGGTTGTTCGATAGGGATTCCCCTCTCCCCTTGCGGGAGAGGGTGGCCTCGCAAAGCGAGGTCGGGTGAGGGGTCGATGACCGGCGCCGCCGCGAAGGCGGACAGACCGGACGTGGCGTCCGATATTTGAGAGACCCCTCATCCGTCGGCTTCTGCCGACACCTTCTCCCGCAAGGGGAGAAGGACGCACGACCTATCCAGCCAGCAGCGTGAACTGGGCGTTCAGCCCGTCCACCGCGCTGCTGGCCACCCAGACGTCGAACACGCCCGGCTCGGCGACCCAGCGGTCGCCCTCGCCGAAGAAGGTCAGGCTGCCGCGTTCCAGCTCGAAGGCGATGTCGCGGCTCTCGCCCGGCTTCAGGGCCACCCGCAGGAAGCGCTTGAGCTCGCGCACCGGCCGCGTGCGGCTGGCCACCCGGTCGCGGGTGTAGAGCTGCACCACGTGCACGCCCTCGCGCTTGCCGGTGTTGGTCACCCGGGCGCTGATCTGCAGCTTGCCGTTCCAGGCCAGGGTCGGCGAGGACAGCTTCAGGTTCGACAGGGAAAAGGTGGTGTAGGCCAGGCCATGGCCGAACGGGTACAGCGCCTCGTTCTTCACCGTGCGCCAGCGGGCCTTGTATTCCTGGATCTCGCTGTCGGCCGGGGCCGGACGGCCCGTCGAGCGGTGATTGTAGGCGTAGGGCTGCTGGCCGCTCTCGTAGGGAAAGCTGACCGGCAGGCGGCCCGAGGGGTTCACCGACCCGAACACCACGTCGGCCACCGCGTGGCCGGTCTCGGTGCCCAGGAACCAGGTGGCCAGGATGGCCGGGGCGTTCTTCACCGCGCCGTCCAAAACGAGCGCCCGGCCGTGGCGCAGCAGCACGACGGTAGGACGGCCGACGGCGGCGACCGCCTCGGCCAGCATCATCTGGGGCTTGGGAATGCCGATCTCGGTGCGCGACTGGGCCTCGCCCGACATGTTCTGGCCCTCGCCGATGGCCAGCACGACGATGTCGGCGGCCCGCGCGGCGGCCACGGCGGCCTCGATGCCGCCGGCGATCGAGCTCTCGACATCGCTGCCCTTGACGGTCTGCAGGAGGTTCGGGTCGGCCATGGCCTGGCGAAAGCCCGTGGCCAGGTCGACGCCCAGGCTCTTGTCGCCGAAGAAGGCCCACGGCCCCAGGATGTTGTCGCGGTCGTCGGCGAACGGGCCGATCAGGGCGATGCGCTTGCCCGAGCGCGGCAGGGGCAAGAGGTTTCCGTCGTTCTTCAGCAGCACGATCGAGGCCGCGCCGGCCTCGCGGCTCAGCGCGCGCATGGCCGGCGTCGCCGTGCGGGCGGCCTGGGCCTTGGCGTCGATCGAGCGGAACGGCTGGTCGAACAGGCCGATGGCCTCCTTCAGCATCAGCACCCGGCGCACGGCCTGGTCGACCACCGCCATCGGCACCGCGCCGCTTTTCACCAGTTCGGGCAGGTAGCGGCTGTAGAGCCCGCTCTGCATGCTGATGTCGACGCCCGCCAGGATCGCCAGGCGCGCGGCGTCGCGGTCGTCGGCGGCGTAGCCGTGGGCCACCAGTTCCTGGTCGGCGGTGTAGTCGGAGATGACCACGCCCTTGAAGCCCCACTCGGTGCGCAGCAGGTCGGTCAGCAGGCGCTTGTTGGCCGTGGCCGGCACGCCGTTGATGTCGTTGAAGGCCGACATGGCGGTCAGGCACCCGGCCTCGAAGGCGGCCTGGAACGGCGGCAGGTGCACCTCGCGCAGCGTGGCTTCCGACAGCTCGACGGTGTTGTAGTCCATGCCCGCGGCGACGGCGCCATAGGCGGCGAAGTGCTTGGCGCAGGCCAGCATCGAGTCGGGCGACTTCAGGTCCGGGCCCTGGAAGCCGCGCACCCGGGCCTGGGCCAGCGCTTCCCCTAGGAACACGTCCTCGCCCGAGCCCTCGGCCACCCGGCCCCAGCGCTCGTCGCGGGCCACGTCGACCATCGGCGCGAAGGTCCAGTGCAGGCCGTGGGCCGTGGCCTCCTGCGCGGCGGCGCGGGCGGTGCGATAGGCCAGCGGCGGGTCGAAGCTGGCGGCCTCGGCCAGCGGGATCGGATAGACGGTCTTGAAGCCGTGGATGACGTCGGCGGCCAGCAGCAGCGGAACGCCCAGGCGCGAATGCTCCACCGCCGCCGTCTGGGCCAGCAGGGCGCCCTCGACGCCGACGCCGTTCATCAGCGTGCCGATCTTGCCCGCCCGGGTCTCGGCCAGCAGCTGCTGGGTGTTGCGCAGGTTGATCGCCGGGTTCATGTCGCCCACCGGCGGACGGATCATGTCGGCGTAGCACGACAGCTGGCCGGCCTTCTCGTCGATGGTCATCTGCGCGATCAGCGCCTCGACCCGCTGGGAGCCCCGACCTTGCGCCGCCGCCCGGCCGGCCACCGCCAGCCCCGCGAGGCCCGCCGCCCCGGCCACCAGTCCGCGACGGCTGATCCCTTCAAGCCGAGCTTGCCGACGCTGCATAGAATCCCTTCCGACTGTCTCGCGGCCGGCAACCTCGCCGAGGACGGCCGATCGCGCAACGCCCCGCATCGGGCAAGCGAACCACGACACGCCGCTTGCGTTATCAGTCTGGCTGAAGGGAGACCCGACCATGTCCGCTCAATGGCGCATCGAGATCCGGCTGGGCGACGGCCACGCCCCGCTGCGCAGCGTGCTCGTCGAGGCCGACACCGAGGTCGACGCCCTGCGGCAGGTGCTGGCCGAGGCCGAACGCGACCATGTCGCCGCCGAGGAACTGCTGCTGGACGGCCAGGAGGAGGTGTTCTCGCGCACAGAGGTCCAGGATGGCCACGTGGAGCACCAGGCCCAGCCCTGACCGCCCGCTCGCCCGCCGCCCGGGCCTGTGCTAGGCCCGGTGCATGGCTGGAGAACGCATCCTCTTCGTCGTCAACGCCGGCCCCAGCGTCGGCGGCGGCCATTTCATGCGCGGCCTCAACCTGGCCCGCGCGCTCGAGGCCGCGGGCGCGGTTTGCGCCTTCGCCGGCCCGCCGGCCGTGACCGGCCTTTCCGAGACCTTCGCCTCCCCCGCTCTGTGCGCCGGAACCTTCGCCGACGACGCATTGGTGACCGGCGCCGCCGCGCTCGCGGCCGACTACGACGCCATCGTCTTCGACCACTACGACCTGGACGCCGAAGACCACCGCCGCATCGCCGCCGGCCGCCCGAGCCTGGTGGTCGACGACCTGGCCGACCGCCCGCTGGCCGCCGACCTGCTGCTCGACGCCGGCATCGCCCGCCAAGCCCGCGACTACGAGGGTTTGGTCTCGCCGCACGCCGAACTGCTGCTCGGCCCCGACAACGCCGCCCTGTCGCCGGCCTTCGCGGCCCTGCGCGAGGAGGCCCTGACCCGCCGCGCCGCCACGGCGCGGATCGAGCGCGTGCTGGTCTCGCTGGGCCTGACCGACGTCGGCGGGATCACGGCCCGCACCGTCGAGGCGCTGCTTCCGGTGCTGGGCGACCGCGTCCTCGACGTGGTGGCCGGCGGCCAGGCGTCCAGCCTGCCGGCGCTGCGCGCCCTGGCCGCCGCCGATCCGCGCCTGACCCTGCACGTCAACAGCCGCGACATGCCGCGCCTGACCGCCCGGGCCGACCTCGCCATCGGCGCGGCCGGCTCCAGCAGCTGGGAGCGCTGCGTGCTGGGCCTGCCCACCGTGTCGCTGGTGCTGGCCGACAATCAGCGCGAAGCGGCCCAGGCCCTGTCGGATCTCGGCGCCCACCGGTCGCTGAACGCCGAGCCTCTCGACGGCGAGGACCTGCGGCGCGCCTTCGCCGCCCTGGCCGAAGACCATGACGCCTGGCGCGCCATGTCGGCAGCCGCCGACAAGGTCTGCGACGGCCTTGGCGCCCGGCGCACGGCCGTGCGGTTCCTTGCCTTGGTTTCGCCTCGTTTGAGAAACACTCACGCTACGACCAACTGACACTGACCGCGCGGTCAGTTAAAGCGTCGAGCCCCCCGTCATGCCCAAAGTCACTCTGCGCGCCGTCGCGGCGCACGACCAGGAGCGGCTGCTGGAATGGCGCAACTCCGACGCCGTCGCCCCCTACATGTACAGCGACCACCTGATCTCCGAGGGCGAGCACGCGGCCTGGTTCGCACGCCTGGGGACCAACCCCGCCGTGCGCTACTGGATCATCGAGCTGGACGGCCATCCGGTGGGCCTGGCCAATCTCGCCGACATCGACCGGCACAACAGCCGCTGCGCCTGGGCCTACTATCTGGCCGACCCGTTGGTGCGCGGCCTCGGCGTCGGCAGCTTCGTCGAATACTGGGTGATCGAATACGTGTTCGGCGAGCTGGGCCTGGCCAAGCTGTGGTGCGAGGTCATCGAGAGCAACAAGGCCGTCTGGCGCCTGCACGAGGGCTTCGGCTTCACGCGCGAGGCGGTGCTGCGCAACCACGTGGTCAAGCGCGGCCAGGCGCTGGACGTGATCGGCCTGGGCCTCCTGGAAAGCGAATGGCGGGGCGCCGCCCGCGACGCCGCCCGCGAGCGGCTGATCGCCAAGGGCTTCGACCTGTCGGACGTTCCCGCCGCGGCCTAGAGACGCGGCAGGTCGCCCAGGCTGGCCAGATCAGGGCGGCCGCGCACCAGCGCCCGGATGTCTTCGGACGTGAAGGCGGGCTTTCGCGGATAGAGCGCCTCGTAGACCGCGCGCACGAAATCGAGGTCCGACGGCAGGTCGACCGTCCAGCGCACCTGGCTCTCGTCGACCGCCTGGGTCAGCCCGCCCAGCGCGAAGCGCTCGGGCCGGCGGTAGATGAAGGGCGTGACGTGCTCGCGCTCATAGGGGTCGCTCGCCTCCGCCGCTGTCAGCCGCAGCAGGCCGACGCCGAGGATCTCGGCGTCCAGCCCGATCGGATAGGTCCGATGCGGCAGGGTGGTGGCCGAATAGTCGGCGCCGCTAGCCAGGTGGCTGGCGATCAGCGCCTCGATCAGCACGGGGTCGGCGAGCGGGCAGTCGGCCGTCAGCCGCAGCATCAGGTCATTGTCGTCCAGGCCCGCCACCGCCCCGGCGAACCGGCCCAGCACGTCGTCCAGCGAACCGCGGAACACCTCCACCCCCGCCGCGTCCAGCGCCTGGGCCAGGGGATCATCGCTGGCCTGGTCGGAGGTCGCCGCGACCAGCCGGTCGATCGAGGCCACGCGGCGCAGGCGCTCGACCTGACGCAGCACCATCGGCGCCCCGACGACATCGGCCAGCACCTTGCCCGGCAGCCGGGTCGAGCTCATCCGGGCCTGCAACACGGCGACGATCACCCCGCGCCCTCCTGCAACACTGCTTGTCTCGGGTTCATGGTCCGCACCCTCGGCCCGCTCGGTTAAGGAGGACTTTCACCCGCGAGGCCGGTTTGGATAACCAGGCGTTGACAGCGTTGTCAAACCATAGTGCTCTCCAGCCCAACGACCGCGACCGACGATCGAAGGGAGAAGACCATGGGCCAGGGACCGCTGATCGACCGCCGCGCGCTGCTTGCCGCCGGGGCCGCCCTGGGCCTGGCGCCCGCCCTGCCCGCGCTCGCCGCCGACCAGGACGCCCGGATCCGCGCCCTCCTTGCGCAGATGACCCTGGACGAGAAGATCGGCCAGACCCACCAGCCGGCCGGCGGTCGCCAGAAGGCGCTGAATTCCAAGATCGACGCCACCGCCCTCGACCTGGTGCGCAAGGGCGGGGTCGGCTCGTACCTGCACGTGGCCGGCGCGGCCTTCCTGCGCGAACTGCAACGCACGGCCGTCGAGGAGTCGCGGCTGAAGATCCCGCTGCTGTTCGCCATCGACGTGGTGCACGGCTTCCGCACCCTCTACCCCGTGCCGCTGGCCATGGCCGCGACCTTCGATCCCGAGATCGTGCGCGCCACCGCCCGCATGGCCGCCGTCGAGACCGCCGTCAGCGGCCTGCACTGGACCTTCGCCCCGATGGTCGACATCGCCCGCGACCCGCGCTGGGGCCGCATCGTCGAGGGGGCCGGCGAGGATCCGTATCTCGGCTCGATCATGGCCGCCGCCCAAGTGCGCGGCTTCCAGGGCGAGGGGCTTGCTGGAAAGGACTCCATCCTGGCTTGCGCCAAGCACTTCGGGGCCTATGGCGCGGCGGCCGGCGGCCGCGACTACGACAGCGCCGAGCTCTCGGACCGCACGCTGAACGAAGTCTACCTGCCGCCTTTTCATGCGGCCGCCAAGGCCGGCGCGGGCACGATGATGACCGCCTTCAACGACCTGAACGGCGAGCCCACCACCGCCAACGCGGCCCTGGTCCGCGGCGTGCTCAAGACCCAGTGGGCCTGGCCCGGCCTGGTGGTCAGCGACTGGAACGCCATCCTCGAACTGGTCAATCACGGCGTCGCCGAAACTCCCCTACAGGCCGCCGCCCTGGCGCTGAGGGCCGGAGTAGACATGGACATGGCCAGCGGCGTCTACGCCGCCCACCTGAAGACCGCGATCTCCGCCGATCCGTCGCTGCTGCCGCTGCTCGACCAGGCGGTGACCCGGATCCTGACCGCCAAGATGCGGCTTGGCCTCTTCGACGATCCCTATCGCTTCGGCGACGTCGAGCGGGAGAAAACCATCTTCGTCGGCCCCGAGCATCGCGCCATCGCCCGCGAGGCGGCGCGCAAGGCCGTGGTGCTGCTGAAGAACGACGGCGGCCTGCTGCCGATCGCGCCCTCCGCCAGGAAGATCGCCGTCATCGGCGCACTGGCGACCGACAACCTCTCCCAGCTCGGCTCGTGGAAGGCGCGCGGCCAGGTCGCCGACGTCGCCCCGCTGCTGCCGGCCCTGAAGACGGCCGCCCCGGCCGGAACCGAAATCTTCCACGTCGCCGGCGCCGGCCCGCGCAGCGACGACCAGACGGGCATCCCCGCCGCCGTCGAGGCCGCCAAGGTCGCCGACCTCGTGCTGCTGATGGTCGGCGAGGACTTCGACCACAGCGGCGAGTCGCGCAGCCGCTCCGACCTGTCCCTGCCCGGCGCCCAGGGCGCCCTGGCCCGCGCCGTGCTGGCGACCGGCAAGCCGGTGGTCGTGCTGCTGCCGTCGGGCCGGCCCATCGTCGCGCCCGAGGTGCTGGAGAAGGCCCCGGCCGTGTTGGCCACCTGGTTCCTCGGTGTCGAGGCGGGGCCGGCCCTGGCCGACATCCTGTTCGGCAAGTCAGCCCCCGGCGGCCGCCTGCCCGTCGGCTTCCCGCGCGCCACGGGCCAGTCGCCGACCTACTACGCGCACGTCCCCACCGGCCGCCCGGCCGATCCGGACCTGGCCAAGGACACCGTCCGCTACCACGACGTCGACATCGGCCCGCTGTTCCCGTTCGGCCATGGCCTGAGCTACGCGGCTTTCGCCTATTCGGACCTTGCCCTCGATCGCGACAGCATCGCCCCGACCGGCGCGGTGAAGGTCTCGCTGACCTTGGCCAACACCGGATCCGCGGCCGCCGACGAAGTGGTGCAGCTCTATGTCCGCGACCCGGTCGCCAGCGTCGCCCGCCCGGTCAAGGAACTGCGCGGCTTCGTCCGCGCGACCCTGAAGCCCGGCGAGCGCCGCCGCGTGACCTTCACCCTCTCCGCCGCCCAGCTGGCGATCTGGAGCCCGGAGGGCTGGCGCATCGAGGCCGGCAAGGTCGAGGTCATGATCGGGTCGTCCTCGGCCGACATCCGCCTGCGCGGCGCCTTCACGATCGCCGCCCCCGGCAAGGCCCGCGAACCGGCGAGCGCCATCGCCACACCGGTGAGCGTGGTTTAAGCCCTACCCCTCTCCCGCCCAGTCGGCCCGCCGTCTCAGTTCCGCCTCGCTCGGGTCCTGGACCATGAACGAACCCGTGCGCACCGGCCCGTCGCGGCGGTAGCGGTTCACGACGACGCCGGTGTCGGCCAGGATCGAGCCGGTCAGGACCCAGGCGCCCGGCGCGGCCGCCTCGTCGAACAGCCGCCGGCCCGGTCCGAGCAGCAGCGGGAAGATCATCAGCTGCATCTCGTCGACCAGATCGGCCGCCAGCAGGGCGTGGACCAGCGCCGTCGAGCCCTGGGTCAGGAGATCGGGGCCCGTCTCTCCCTTCAGCCGCCGCACGCCCTCCACCGCGTCCGGCCCGACGCGGCGGCTGTTCTCCCACGGCAGGGCCAGGCCCGGATCGTGGGAGGCCACGTGCTTGGTCGTGGCGTTGAAGCGCTCGGCGATCGGGTTCTTCGGATCCTGGTAGGGCCAGTGGGCGGCGAAGATCTCATAGGTCCGGCGGCCCAGCAGCAGCTCGAACGGCGCCTCGAACAGCGACATCACCGCCTGGCCCGTGACCGGGTCCGAATACGGCGCGACCCAGCCGCCATGGGCGAAGCCGCCGCGCCGGTCCTCGTCGGGTCCGCCCGGCCCCTGCATCACCCCGTCCAGGCTGACGAAGGCGGCGACGATCAGCTTTCTCATGACCCTGCTCCCTGGTGGTTCGCCGCAAGGACGGTTGGAGAAGGCCTGATCCTACATCGGCGAACATCTCCCCTCTCCCTCGATGGGGGAGGGGTTCGCTCAAGCCCGTCGCCGATAGAGGTAGTCGTCCGGCAGCCCCAAGCGCCGCGACGATTCCACGGCGGGCGAACCCTTGATCGGCGCCCTGTCGGCGCCGGCGCCCGCCAGGCGCACCAGCCGCCGCTCGACGCCGTTCAGGTCGAAGGCCTCGCCCAGGCCCAGGCGCGCGCGTACCTCCACCGGCGTGATCGCCACGGCGGCCCGCACCAGCGGCTTCTGGATCAGCCGCAGCGGCCCCGGCAGCAGCGGCGTGCTGGTCATGATGTCCAGGAATTCGAAGACGATCTCCGACGGCTCCAGGTTGGGCAGCATCAGCGCCAGCTGCTGCTTCCAGGCGGCCTCGGAGGTCGGCGCGCCGGTCGCGCCGTAGAGCCGCGCGCCGGGCGCGGCCTCGGCGAAGGCCGCGTCCCGCTCGACCTGGCTCAGCGTCCGGGCATAGGCGTGATAGGCCTCGATGAAGCCGAAGCTGGCGGTGGCCTGCACCCAGTCCAGCAGCGCCGGGTCGTTGGCCTGGTAGGCGACGCCGGCCGGGGTCTCGCCGGTGACATGGCCGTGCATGCGCACCACGCCGGCGATCATCTTCTCGGCCGTCTCGCGCGGGCCGTAGACCGTGACCATCGCCGCCAGGCCCGTGCGCTTGAGGCGTTTCAGCGGCTGGGCCTTGAAGCTGGAATGGTCCCAGACGCCCGAGCGCACCCGCGGCTCGGCCAGCTCCAGGATCACCGCCGTGATGCCGCCGACGAACAGCGACACCGGGTTCTTGAACACGCGCCACGACACCGAGTCCGGGCCGATCAGGGCCGGCGCCCCCGGCGGGTTGGAAAAGTCGATCGCTGGTCCCTCGTCGGGCGTCAGCAGTCGCGCCGCGGCGCGGGACAGCGGATCGGCCATCAGTTCACCCGTCGCTCCCGCCCCGCCCAGTACGGTTCGCGCAGCTGTCGACGCAGGATCTTGCCCGAGGCGTTGCGCGGCAAGGCCTCGACGAAGTCGACGCTCTTGGGGGCCTTGAAGTGCGCGATGCGCGTGCGGGCGAAGGCGATGATGTCGTCGGGGTCGGGCGTGACGCCGGGCTTGGGCGCCACCACCGCCTTGACCGCCTCGCCCCACTTGTCGTCGGGTACGCCGATCACCGCCACCTCGGCCACGTGCGGATGGCCGTAGACGGCGCTCTCCACCTCGGCCGGATAGATGTTCTCGCCGCCGGAGACGATCATGTCCTTCACCCGGTCGTGGATGAACAGATAGCCGTCCTCGTCCAGGTAGCCGGCGTCGCCGGTGCGCAGCCAGCCGTCGGCGTCGATGGTCGCGGCGGTGGCCGCGTCCAGCTTCCAGTAGCCGGCCATGTTGGACGACGAGCGCACGGCGATCTCTCCGACGGTGTCGGCGGGTAGAACGCCTCCGGCCTCGTCGAGGATGCGAAGCTCCACCCCCGGCATCGGCAGGCCGGCCGAGCGCATGCGCTTGTTGCCGGCGGGGTCGTGATCCTCGGGCGGCAGGTAGACCACCGTGCCGGTGGTCTCGGTCATGCCGTACTGCTGGACAAAGCCGCAGCCGAACACCTCGATGCACTCGCGCAGCAGGTCCAGCGGAATGGGGGCCGCGCCATAGAGGATGTGGCTCAGCCGCGAATAGTCGATCTGGCGGGCCCTCGGCAGCCGCACGACGATCTGCAAGGCGGCAGGCACCATGAACATCTTCGACACCCGGTCGTGCTCGATGAAGTCGAGCACCTTGGTCGGATCGAACTCGCGCGCCACCACGCCCTTGGCGCCGTTGAACAGGCCTACCAGCCCCCAGCCGGTGCCGCCGATATGGGCCACGGGCATGGCCACCAGGCTGACGTCGTCGGGACCCCAGGTGTTCCAGTCCATCGGCGCGCGCTCGGCGGCGGCCTTGCGCATGGCCAGCAGGTTGTCGTGGGTCAGCATCGCGCCCTTGGGCTTGCCGGTCGTGCCAGAGGTATAGAGTTGCAGCACCACGTCCGACGACTTCAGCGGCGTGGCTGGGTCGGCGTCGCTCTGCGCGTCGCGCCAGGCGGTGAACAGCGGCAGTTCGGCCGGGCCGCCCGGCTCCATGGCCACCACCGGCGGCGGCGGCCCGTCCATCAGCCTGGCCACCTCGCCCACGTGATCGACCAGCTCGGGACCGACGAACACCATCTTGGCCTCGGTGTCGGCGACGATGTAGGCGATCTCGGCCGGGGCCAGGCGCCAGCCGATCGGGGCGGTGACGATCCCGGCCTTGGCCGCGCCCAGCAGCATCTCGAAATAGAGGTCGCTGTTCTTGCCCACATAGGCGATGCGGTCGCCCGGCTTCAGCCCCTGCGCGACCAGGGCCCGGGCCACCTGGTTGGTGTGCCGGTCGAGGTCGGAGAAGCGGATGTCGCGTCCCTCGAACGAGAAGGCCACGGCGTCCGGCCGCTCCTGCGCGTGATAGCGGGCGACGTCTCCCAGCGTGGGCATGCGGGCGAAGTCGACGGCGGCGGCCTCAGTCATCCGAACCTCCCTGCGCGCCGTCTGCCGCGGCCGCTCGGATAACATGGTTTTCGTCGTGACCCCGGGTAAGTCAACGGTAGCGGGAAACCCGTGTTTGGTCGCGCCGCCGACCGGCCCTAAGCTGTCGACTCGAACGCCCCCGAGGAAACCCCAGTCCATGACCAGCTTCCTCCTGCGCCGCGAGCAACGCGGCCTGCTGATCTCGGTGATCCTCGGCCTGGTGGTCGCCCCGCTGCTGCTGCTGCTGACCACCTGGGAGATCCAGCGCGAGTTCACCCGCGGGCGCGTGCTGCGCGAGGCCGTCAACCACTCCTACGAACAGCGCATGCAGCTGCAGACGGTGTTCTCGCTGATGCAGGACGCCGAGACCGGCCAGCGCGGCTTCGTCATCACCGGCCAGCAGCGGTTCCTGGAGCCCTACGACGCGGCCCTGCGCCGCCTGCCCAGCCAGCTGGCGGCCCTGCGGGCGATCCGCGAACGCGACGCCGGCGACCTGATCGAGACCGACGATCCGACCTTCGACCGGCTCGAGGCCCTGATCGTTCAAAAGCAGGGGACCATGGCCGAAGGCATCCGCCTGCGCCGCGAGAACGGCGAGGACGCCGCCCGCACCCTGGTCTCCAGCGGCCAGGGCAAGGTGATCATGGACGAGATCCGGGCCGTGGTCGGCGAGCTGCAGGCCGCCGACAAGGCCGCCCTCGACCGGCGCGTCGCCGCCGACGACGCCATGACCCTGCGCACCGAGCGGCTGACCCAGACCCTATTCGTGGTGCTGGTGGTGTTCCTGCTGGCCGCGTTCCTGCTGCTGTCGCGCCAGATCCGCGCCCGCCAGCAGCTGTTCACCGTCGCCCAGGCCACGGCCGGACGCCTGGACGCCATCCTCGACAACGCCCAGGACGCCATCATCACCCTCAATCCCAGCGGCACGATCGAGACGGTCAACAAGGCCGCCGAGGCGATGTTCGGCCTGTCGCGCGAGGGTCTGCTGCGCAAGGCCCTGGCCCAGTTCATCGACCTGCCCGACCGGGGCGAGCTGTTCATCCGCCAGCTGTCGGGCGCCGACGACCTGTCCAAGGGCGTGCTGCGCGAACTGACCGGCCATCGCGCCGACGGCTCCACCTTCCCGATCGAAGCCTCCATCGGCCTCGTCCGCCTGCCCGAGGGCGAGCGCATCACCGCCTCGATCCGCGACATCTCAGAACGCCGCCGGGTCGAGAGGCTGAAGGCCGAGTTCGTCTCCACCGTCAGCCACGAACTGCGCACGCCGCTGACCTCGATCGCCGGCTCGCTGGGCCTGCTGGTCGGCGGAGCCGCCGGCTCCCTGCCCGAGCGCGCCGCGCGCCTGCTGGGCATCGCCCATTCCAACTGCCAGCGCCTGGTGCGGCTGATCAACGACATCCTCGACATCGAGAAGATCGAGTCCGGCCAGATGGAGTTCGACCTCCGGCCGCTGGACCTGGGCGAACTGGCCCGGCGGGCGGTCGACGGCATGGGCGGTCTCGGCGGCCAGATGAACATCGCCTTCAAGCTCGACGTCGCCCCCGGCCTGCCCCTGGTGCGCGGCGACTCCGACCGCCTGACCCAGGTGGCGGCCAACCTGCTGTCCAACGCCGCCAAGTTCTCGCCGCCCGGCGGCGCGGTCGAGGTCAGGGTCAGCGCCCCGCGCCCCGACGTCCTGCGCTTCTGCGTCCGCGACCACGGCCCCGGCGTGCCTGAAGCCTTCCGCGACCGCATCTTCTCCAAGTTCGCCCAGGCCGACGCCTCCGACACCCGGGCCAAGGGCGGCACCGGGCTTGGCCTGGCGATCTCGCGCGAGATCGTCCAGCGGCACGGCGGGCGGCTGTGGTTCGAGTCCGAGCCGGGCCAGGGCGCGACCTTCCTGTTCGAGCTGGCGACGATCGAGACCCGCGCCCGCCAGCCCGAACCGTCCGACGGCGCGGCCCGCGTGCTGCTGTGCGAGGACGATCCCGATATCGCAGAGATCCTGTCGCAGGCCCTGCGCGAGGCCGGGGTGCGGGTGCACACGGTCGGCGACGTCGCCTCGGCCAGCGCGGTGATCGAGATCGGCGGCTTCGACGCCTTCGTCACCGACGTGCGCCTGCCCGACGGCAGCGGCCTGGACCTGCTGCGCCGCCTGCGCGCCGACGCCGCCACCCGCGACATCCCCGCCCTGGTGATCTCGGCCGAGGCCGCCGAGGGCCGGGGCGAGGCCCTGGACGTCGTCGACTGGCTGCAGAAGCCCATCGACCTGGACCGTTTGCGCACCGCCGTGCACCGCGCCGTCAACGGCCACGCCGACACCCGCCGCATCGAGGTGCTGCACGTCGAGGACGATCTCGACGTCCACGCCGTGGTCCGCGACGCCCTGCAGGAACGCTGCGCCGTCCGCCACGCCGACAGCGTCCGGTCCGGCCGCGCCGCCCTGCAGGCCGCTCGCCCCGACGTCGTCATCCTCGACCTGGGCCTTGGCGACGGCAACGGCGTCGAGCTGCTGGGCGACCTGCACGACGGCGGCGATGAGCCCGTCCCGGTGATCGTCTTTTCGGCCCAGCCGCTGGAGGACAAGGCGCTGGCGGCCTCGGTCGACGCGGTGCTGACCAAGTCCAAGACCACGCTGGACCAGTTGGCCCGAACTGTGCGCAAGCTCGCCGCGGACGCCGATTCCAAGAGACGCCGATGACCGACCTGAAGCTCCTGTACGTCGACGACGAGGCCGACATCCGCGAGGTGGCGACCTTCTCGCTGGAGCTCGATCCCGGCATCGAAGTGCGCTCGGCCGGGGGCGGGATCGAGGCTTTCGCCATGCTCGACGGCGACGGCTGGCGCCCCGACGTGGTGCTGCTCGACGTGATGATGCCCGACATGGACGGCCCGGCCGTGCTGGCGCGCCTGCGCGAGCGCGGCGACATCGACGGGACGCCGGTGATCTTCATCACCGCCCGCGCCCAGGCCGAGGAGCGCGCCCGCCTGATGGGCTTCGGCGCCGCCGACGTCATCACCAAGCCATTCGACCCGATGACCCTGGCCCAGGACGTGCGCGCGATCCTCGCCCGATGACCATGGCCGATCCCCTCGCCCCGCTGCGGGCCAAGTTCCTGGTCCGCGTCGCCGACGACCTGGCCGCCCTGCGCTCGGTCGAGACCTCGATGAAGGACCGGCACTACATCGTCCACCGCCTGGCCGGCGCGGCCGGCGTCTTCGGCTACGCCCAGATCACCGACCTGGCCCGCGACCTCGACGACCTGCTGATCGACCAGGGCGAAGCCCCGCCCGAAGCCTTCGCCAAACTGATCGCGGCCCTGGAGGGGCTGGGCTAGAGGCAGGGCTTCCGCCCCCGCCCGCCGCGCCCCACCCCACTCGGCTTCCATGCCCACGGCGCGCCGGCCACCACGGCGGTCATGGACCAGCTCTTCGCCCCCACCCTCGCCCTGCACATCGCCTGCGGCCTGGCCGCCGCCATCGTCGGGCTCGCGCCGATCCTGACCCGCAAGGGCTCTCGCCTGCACCGGCTGTCGGGACGATTGTTCGTCGTCCTGATGGGGTTGATGCTGGCGGCCGCCTGGGTGATGACGGCCCTGCACTTCAACGCCTATTTCACCGCCCTTTCGGCGACGGCCAGCCTTGGCCTGTTCTCGGGCTATCGGGTGCTGCGCCGCAAGCGGCCCGACCGCGACCGCGCCCAGCGGGCGACGGCCCTCGACTGGGCAGCCACCCTGGCCGTGGCGGCGATCGGCGCCTGGGTGCTGGCGCTGCTGCTGGGCGGCGACAGCGACGCCCCGCGCGCGCCGGCCATCGCCCTGGTCTGGGGCGCCTTCCTGATGGGCGGCTGGGATCTCTGGCGGTTCGCGCGGCCAACGGACTGGCCGTTCTCGCCCGACCTCTGGACCTACGAGCATCTTATGAAGATGCTGGGCGCGTACGGCGCCGTGCTCAGCGCCTTCTCGGGCAACTTCCTGACCTTCCTGCCGACGCCGTGGAGCCAGCTCTGGCCGACCTTGCTGTTCCAACCGATGGCCGTGATCTGGATCGCGGCCCTGGCCATCCGGCGGCGGCGCGCATGGTCGCCCGCCTGAGAGCCGCGCCGACCGCCGCCTGGGTCTGGGCCTTCACCGCCTACAGCTGGACGGTGACCAGCATCAGCGCCGCCTGGTTCGCCCGCAGGCTGGCGGCGGGACGCGGCCAGTCGCTGTCGGTCGCGGCCTCGCTCGCCTGGCAGGGCGCGGTCTACGCCGCCTGGCTGCCGGCGGCGGGGATCGTCTGGCTGGTGCTGCGACGGTTCGGAGCCGGGGCGCGCGGGATCGCCGCGAGCTTCGCCGCCGGCCTCGCCGTCGTGCCGCTGGAGGCCCTGGCCGCCAGCCTGATCGACCGCGCCTTCGTCGGCGGCGAGACCGCCCTCGGTGCCCGCATGCTGGAGCGGACGCCGGTCTGCCTGCTGCTCTATTCGGCCATCGTCGCCGTCGGCCTGGCCGCCGTCCACCACCGCCGCGCCCGCGAGGCCCGGGCCCGCAACGCCCTGCTGGAGACCGCCCTGGCGCAGGCCCGCGCCGTCGCCGCGCCGCCAAAGGGCGACGAGCGGCTGATGGTGATGTCGGGCGCGCGCCGCATCCCGGTCGAGATTTCGGCCGTCGAATGGTTCGGCGCGGCCGACAACTACGTCGTCGTCCACTGGGCCGGCCGCGAGGGCCTGCTGCGCGCCACGCTGCAGAGCCTCGAGACGCGGCTGGACCAGCGCCTCTTCGCCCGCGCCCATCGCTCGTCCCTGGTCAACCTCGCCCACGTGCACGAGGCCCGGCCGCTGTCGGACGGCTCCTGGCGGCTGACCCTGGCCAGCGGCGACGAGGTGGTCACCAGCCGCACGTATCGGGATGCGCTGCTGGAACGGCTGGGGGGACGCGCGGGCTGACGCCGTCTCCCCCTTTGCTCCCGTCATTCCCGCCCTTGTGGCGGGAACCTCTCTTTCAGCCGCAAGGGCGGATGAGGCGGCGCGCTCGGCGCGCCGCCAGCGTCTCACCTGCGAACGGAAACAGGGGTTCTCGCCACAAGGGCGAGAATGACGGGAGGATGGGGGGAACCCTGAGCTACTGCCCCGGGCACCCCACATGCGCGTCCGTCGGCTCCAGGCGGATCTCGCGGAAGGCCAGCTTGAAGCCGGCCTGCGCCGACAGCACCACCGGCGAGGAGATCCGGCTCATGTCGGCGCCGGCGGCCTTCAGGCACGACAGCTTGATCTGGGTCTTGCGCCACTCGCCCACCGGGGCCTCGGCGAAGATCCTGGTGACGTCCACGCCGCCGGCGCAGCCCTCGCCGCACGAGATCGAGAAGCCCACCGGCCCCGGCGCACGCTCGTCGACGCGGTAGGTGAAGGCGATCGACAGGTCGCCGGTGGTCTGGCGGGTCAGGTCGGCGGGCGGGCCGTTGACCAGCAGGGCGCCGGGACCCGTCCAGGTGGCCAGGCGCGCGTCTTCCTGGGCGGCGGCGTCGATGGCCGTCAGCTTCACCCCGCCGGCGGTCGACAGCAGCCACGGCGCCGGCGTGCGGCCCGAGACGAAATACTTGTCGACATTGACGCTGGCGCCGGACACGCCCGACACCTCGCCCAACTTCGCCACCTTGCCGGGCTTGACGTAGCTGAGGCCGTAGCCATAGGCGAACTGCGGATCGTAGCCGGCGTCGCCCTTGTTCAGCGGCCCCTGGTCGGCGGTCTTGGGCCAGCTGAACGACAGCTTGCCGGTGAAGTCGCGCCTGGACTTGCCGTCCTTGCCGGCGACCAGCACGTCGGCGACGCCGCCGCCTTCCGAGCCCGGCAGCCAGGCGGCGACGAAGGCGTCCGAGGCGTTGATCTCGGGGTTCACCCACAGCGGCCGGCCCGACAGGAACACCGCCACCACCGGAACGCCGGCGGCCTTCAGCTTCTTGAGCAGGGCAAGATCGGTCTTGTCGCCCGGCTGGTATTCCAGGTGCTGCAAGTCGCCCTGGAACTCGGCATAGGGCGTCTCGCCGAACACCACCACGGCCACGTCCGGCTTGTCGGTGAAAGCGCCGTCTTTGGACAGGGCCGCCTTTCCGCCCGAGGCCTCGACCGCCGCCTTCAGGCCGCTCCAGATCGACTGGGCGCCGGGGAAGTCGGCGTTGGTGTTGCCCGTGCCCTGCCACGACAGGGTCCAGCCGCCGGCCGCCTTGCCGATGTCGTCGGCGTCGCCGGCCACCAGCACCCTCGCGCCCGCCTTGATCGGCAGCACGCCGTCGTTCTTCAGCAACACCAGGGATTTCGCCACCGCCTCGCGCGCCAGCGCGCGGTGATCGGGCGCGCCGACCCGCTCGTAGCGGCCCTGCACCGGCGGGGCGACGCGGTCGAACAGGCCCGACTTGACCTTGACCCGCAGGATCCGGCGCACGGCGTCGTCCAGGCGCGCCATGCTGATCTCGCCGCTCTCGACCTGCTTCAGGGTATTGTCGAACAGGCCCTGCCAGCTGTCGGGGGCCATGTACATGTCCAGGCCCGCGTTCAGGGCCTGCGGGCACGAGACGTTCGAGCACCCGTCGACCTGGCCGTGGGCGTTCCAGTCGCCGACCACGAAACCGGAAAAGCCCATGCGGTCCTTCAGCACGTCGGTCAGCAGGGTCTTGTTGCCGGTGTGCTTGACGCCGTTCCAGCTGGAGAACGAGGCCATCACCGTCAGGATGCCGGCCTCGATGCTGGGCGGGTAGCCCTGGGCGTGCAGGCGCACGAGGTCGGCCTCCGACACCGGCGCGTCGCCCTGGTCCTTGCCGTTCAGCGTGCCGCCATCCGCGAGAAAGTGCTTGGCGCTGCCGGCGATGCGGCCGGCCTCCAGCGTCTTGCCGGCGACGAGCTTGCCTTGCAGGCCCAGCGTCATGCGGCCGGCATAGCTTTTGACGATCTCCGGATCCTCGCCATAGCCCTCGTAGGCGCGGCCCCAGCGGTCGTCGCGCGGCACGGCCACCGTCGGGCCGAAGGTCCAGTCGCCGCCGGCCACGGCCACCTCTTCGGCCGTCGCCTTGCCGATGCGCTCGATCAGGTCCGGATCGCGCGTCGCGCCCAGGCCGACATTGTGCGGAAACAGCGTGGCGCCAACCACGTTGTTATGGCCGTGCACGGCGTCGATGCCGAACATCAGCGGGATCGGCACGTGGCCGTCGCGGGTCTCCAGCGACACCGCGCGGAACAGGTCGACAAACTGCGCCCACGCCTTGGGACCGGCCTTGTCGTCGCCGTTGGGGCCCGAGCTGCCGCCGGCCAGGATCGAACCCAGCGGATATTCGCGCAGCTGCTCGGGACGGATCGAGCCGATGTCGGCCTGGATCGTCTGGCCGACCTTCTCGCGCACCGACATCTTCGCCATCAGCTGCGTGATCCTAGCCTCGGTCGCCGCGTCGGTGAGGGCCGCGGGGCTCTTGACCACGGGCCAGGCGGCGACGTTGGCCGTCGCCTTGCCGGCGGGGGTCAACACCTGCGCGCTCGCGACGCTCGTCAGGCTGGTGGCGGCCAGAAGGGCCAGGGCAGAAAGGCGGAACGGCGTCACGGGCGGCCTCGATCGAAAAAGGAGCGCGACGGCCAAGGGGAAAGAGGCCGCCGCGCCCGAACACGCCACGGGAGCAGCGTAGGGTTTCGAGGCGGCGGCTGGCCGACGGGCGCGCGGCGGCGCCCGGGCCATGCGCACGCGCATGGATCTGGCCTCCCGCTCGCGGGGTCGTCTGCTCGCGACCGCCTCACGACGACACGAGACAACGTTGTCTTACTTACTGTCAACACGCTTATATTTGTCCACTTGAGGACAAATCGTCCACAACCCTTTCCAAGATAAGCGATTTTCGCGACACATGGAGCATCGCAAATTTCTGACAACGATGTCTTACTTGATAGTCCAGAGACATCTACTGGCGCCCTACCAGCAGGAACCGGCTCGACTCGGCCGCCATCGCCGCGCTATCGCTAACACCGCGCCGAAAGCCGGCGGCGGGAGCCCGATGCGCAACGTCACCATCGTCCATGTGGCCGAAAAGGCCCGGGTCTCGGTCAAGACCGTCTCGCGCGTGGTCAACAACGAGCCGACGGTCACGCCGGACCTGCGCGAGCGCGTGCAGGCGGCCATCGACCAGCTGGGCTACGCCCCCAACATCGCCGCCCGTAGGCTCGGCGGGTCGCGCTCGTTCCTGATCGTGGCCTTCAACGATCGCAAGCTGACCCTGGAGAACTGGCGCAGCGACCGGGGCAACAACTGGATCGACCGCATGCAGTACGGGGCCATGCTCCGCTGCGACGTCCACGGCTATCACCTCCTGTGCGAGCTGATCGACCTGGAGAGCGACCAGCTGGCCCGGCGGGTCCAGCACGTGCTGTCGTCCCTTCGCCCCGACGGGGTGATCCTGACCCCGCCCAACTGCGAGGACCCCACGGTGCTCGACGCGCTGAAGCGCGCCCAGGTGCCGTTCGTGCGCATGGGCTCGGCGGCGGCGGGTCCCGGCGCCCGGGTGCGGATGGACGACCAGGCGGCCGCCCTGCGCCTGGCCGAGCACCTGGTCGAACAGGGTCACCGCCGCATCGGCTTCGTCACCGGCAGCGCGCGCTTCCTGGCCAGCCACGCCCGCGAGGATGGCTATCGCCAGGCCCTGGCCGCCGCCGGCCTGCCCGTCGACGAGAGCCTGCTGGTCCCCGGCGACTTCACCTTCGAGGGCGGCGTCGCGGCCGCCGAGGCCCTGCTGTCGCGACCCGACCGCCCCACCGCCATCCTGGCCGGCAACGACGAGACCGCCCTGGCCGTCATGCACGTCGCCCGCCGGCTGGACATCGCCATTCCCGGCGACCTGTCGCTGGCCACCTTCGACGACACGCCCAGCGTGCGCCTGTCGCTGCCGCCGCTGACCACCGTGCGCCAACCGGTGGCCGAGATGGCCGCCCAGGCCGTCGACCTGCTGGTCGCGGCGGCGGCCAAGGACGGCAAGCTGTCGCGCGCCGACCACCTGCTGCCTTTCGAACTGGCCCTGCGCGCCTCGACCGCGCCGCCGCCATAAAGAAGCCTTGCCCACCCGCGACGGGATGTCGCGGGGAGCTTGACCAGCCTGCCGGCGCGCCCTTTCCTCTTGCGACTTCGAATTTGGAGCCGGCAGCGTTTGGCCAGAGACATGACCCAGGTCGACGCCGCCTCAGCCGCCGCCGGACCGCCCACCGTCCGAAGGCGACTGCTGATCATGGCGCTGTGCCTGGTCGCGCCGGCCATCGTCTTCATGGCCCTCCTGGCCCGCGCCGAGTACGGCCAGAGCCAGGGCCGCTACGAGCAGCAGCTGATCGCCACCACCCGCGCCCTTGGCCTGGCCGTCGACCGCCAGCTGGCCCTGGGCCAGAGCACATTGCAGGCTCTGGCCGTCTCGCCCGCCCTGGCCGCGGGCGATCTTCCAAGCTTCGAGCGCCAGGCCCGCGCCGCCGTGCGCAGCAAGGACGCCTGGATCGTGCTGATCTCGCCGCGCGGCCAGGTGATCAACACCCGCCTGCCGCCCGGCCAGGTCCCGCCGCGGACCGCCGGCCTGCCGCCCGAGCGCTGGGCCGCCGTCCGTTCCGGGCGCACCACTGTGTCGAACCTCACCCAGGGCAAGGTGGCGGGCCAGCCGATCGTGGCCATCGACATGCCGGTGATCGTCGACGGCGAGCTCTACGACCTGGCCTACATCCAGACGCCCGCCGCCTTCGCCCCGCTGTTCGCCGCCCAGGGCGTGCCGCGCAGCTGGACGGCCAGCATCGTCGACCGCAACGCCCGCCTCGTGGCCCGCTCGCGCGACCAGGAAAAGATGCTTGGCCGCTCGGCCAGCAAGCCGATGCTCGAGGCCATGGCCAAGGACAACGACGGCGTGCTCGAGACCTACACCCTCGACGGCACCCCCACCCTGTCGGCCTTCAGCCGCTCGCCGACCTACGGCTGGAGCTTCATCGTCGGCGTGCCGCGCACCGAGCTCGAGCGCGCCAACCTGTCGTCCCTGGCCCTGCTGGTGGTGGCGGGCCTGGCCCTGCTGGCCATCGGCGCCGGGGCGGCCATGCTGTTCTCGCGCGGCATCTCCGGCGAGGTCCGCGCCCTGGTGGCCGACGCCCGGATCATGGCCTCGGGCGGCGAGATGCCGGCCCAGACCACCGGCGGCCTGCGCGAGATCGGCGAGGTGCGCGAGGCCCTGCACGCCACCTCCCGCCAGCTGCGCGCCCGCGAGGCCGAGGAAAAGCGGGCCCAGGCCCGCCAGCAACTGATGATCAACGAGCTGAACCACCGGGTGAAGAACACCCTGGCCACGGTCCAGTCCCTGGCCCTGCAGAGCCTGGGCAAGGGCGAGGCCGTGCCCGGCTTCGACGCCTTCAACGAGCGCCTCTACGCCCTGGCCCGCGCCCACGACCTCTTGACCCGCACCGTGTGGGAAAGCGCCGACCTGACCGACCTGCTGCGCCAGACCCTGGAGCCCTACGGCGACCGCGCCCATATCGAGGGCCCGCCGGCGGCCCTGCCGCCCAGCGCCGCGCTGGCCCTGTCGATGGTGTTCCACGAGCTGGCCACCAACGCTTCCAAGTACGGCGGCCTGTCCACGCCCGCCGGCCGGGTCGAGGTCACCTGGCGGCGCGACCCGCTGGACCCACACCGCCTGGCCCTGCGCTGGGTCGAGAGCGGCGGCCCCAAGCTCACGGGCCCGCCCAGCCGCAAAGGCTTCGGCTCGCGCCTGATCGCCGCCAGCCTGCGCAACGAACTGAGGGGCGAGGCGCAGTTCGACTACCTCGCCACCGGCCTGGTCTGCTCCCTGACGGTCCGCACCGCCGGCGCCCAAGCTTTGGGCGAAGACGCCCCCACCGCCGACGCCTGAACGGGCAGCCGCGCGCGCCCGCGCCAGGCGCCGGCCGGGCGCTTGACCGATGTTCTCCGCCTCATCGTGATGGTCGATCCGCTCAGCACCCATCCTGGGGCGCCGTCGGATCGATCTCGTTGCTTCACCGCGTAGATTGGTCTTCCATGACGCCCAAGGATGCGGCCGCCAGAGCCGCCCCTTAGGGAAGAGCGCGTTCATGATCGTAACCGACGACTCCGTCATCCTGCCGGCCCGACCCGAGCCGATCCCGCTGGATCCGGCCCGCACGGCGGTGATCGTCATCGACATGCAGAACGCCTACGCCTCCAAGGGCGGCTATCTGGATCTGGCCGGCTTCGACATCGGCGGCGCCGCCGGGGTGATCGACAAGATCAGCGACGTGCTGGACGTCGCCCGCGACGCCGGCATGACCGTGATCTACTTCCAGAACGGCTGGGACGACCAGTACGTCGAGGCCGGCGGCGAGGGCTCGCCCAACTGGTGGAAGTCCAACGCGCTGAAGACCATGCGCGCCCGGCCCGAACTTCAGGGCAAGCTCCTGGCGCGCGGCCAGTGGGACTATGAACTGGTCGATGCGCTGAAGCCCAAGCCCGGCGACATCCAGCTGCACAAGACCCGCTATTCCGGCTTCTTCAACAGCCAGCTCGACAGCGTGCTGCGGTCGCGGAACATCAAGAACCTCGTCTTCGTCGGCATCGCCACCAATGTCTGCGTGGAATCGACCCTGCGCGACGGCTTCTTCCTCGAATATTTCGGCACGGTGCTGGAGGACGCCACCCACCAGGCCGGACCCGACTTCGTCCAGAAGGCCGCCCTCTACAACATCGAGACCTTCTTCGGCTGGGTCTCGACCGTGGCCGACTTCAAGGGCGCGTTCGGACAGCTGGCGCCGCGCTGACCCCCTCCGGCCCTCTGGGCCACCTCACCCAGAGGGGGAGGATCCAGGAGCGCCGCGCCAATGCTCCCCCCTGCGGGAGCTGTCGCGGAGCCACTGAGGGGGTCATCCCACCGATCAACGACAAGAGAGGAACACGATGCCCAAGACCGTCATCACCCCGTCCGGCACGGGCACGCCGATCGCGCCGTTCTCGCCGGGCACGCTGGCCGACGGCGTAGTCTACGTCTCGGGCACCCTGGCCTTCGACAAGGACAACAACGTCGCCCACGTCGGCGACGCCGAGGGCCAGACGCGGCAGGTGCTGGAGACCATCAAGTCGGTGATCGAGACCGCCGGCGGCACGATGGACGACGTGACCATGAACCACATCTTCCTGACCGACTGGGCCAACTACCAGACCATCAACAAGGTCTATGCCGAGTATTTTCCGGGCGACAAGCCGGCCCGTTACTGCATCCAGTGCGGCCTGGTGAGGCCCGATTTCCTGGTCGAGATCGCCACCGTCGCCCACATCGGCAAGAAGTGACGATGGTCGTCACCGGAACCGTCGACGGCCTGCACTACGAACTGCACGGAGGCCCCGTGGCGGGCCGCGAGGTGGTGCTGCTGTCGTCCGGCCTGGGCGGTTCCGGCAGCTTCTGGGGGCCGCAGATGGCGGCCCTGACCGCGCGCTGGCCGGTGGTGCTGTACGACCACCGCGGCACGGGCCGCAGCGTGCGCGAACTGCCGGCCGACAGGCCCTACGCCGTCGCCGACATGGCCGGCGACATGGTCAGGGTCATGGACGCGCTGGGGATCGCCAAGGCCCACGTGGTCGGCCACGCGGCCGGCGGCAACGCCGGCCTGGCGCTGGCCCTCTCCCACCCCGACCGGCTGGGCAAGCTTGTCGTCGTCAACGGCTGGTCGCGGCCCGATCCGCACATCAGGCGCTGCTTCGACACGCGCCTGCACCTGCTCAACGACACGGGTCCCGCGGCTTACGTCCACGCCCAGGCCCTGTTCCTCTATCCGGCGACCTGGATCTCGGAGAACAGCGAGCGCCTGACCGCCGAGGAGCCGCACCACGTGGCCGGCTTCCCGCCCAAGGCCGTGATGCTGGCCCGCATCGGCGCCCTGCTCGCCTTCGACGTCGACGAGCGCCTGCCTGAGATCACCCACCCGGTGCTGGTCAGCGCCACCGCCGACGACATGCTGGTGCCCGTCACCTGCGCCCATCGCCTGGCGCAGCGCCTGCCCAACGCCGTGCTCGACGTCCTGCCCTGGGGCGGTCACGCCTCGACCGTGACCGATCCGGAGGGCTTCAACGCCTCGCTGGTCAGGTTCCTGGAGGGGGCGTGACGGACATCGCCAATCAGATCCTCCCCCTCTGGGGGAGGTGGCCCAGAGGGCCGGAGGGGGGCGCTTTCAGCTGCCTGAGATGCGGCCGATCCTGCCCCTCCCCCCTCAGTCGCTTCGCGACAGCTCCCCCACAGGGGGAGCATCTTTTCCGTCGCACCCACCACCGCTCATAAGGGGGCACTAACACCATGCAGGTCGGCGTCTTCATCCCCATCGGCAACAACGGCTGGCTCATCTCCGAGACCGCGCCGCAGTACATGCCGAGCTTCGAGCTCAACAAGACCATCGTCCAGAAAGCCGAGAGCTACGGCCTCGACTTCGCGCTCTCGATGATCAAGCTGCGCGGCTTCGGCGGCAAGACCGAGTTCTGGGAGCACAATCTCGAGAGTTTCACCCTGATGGCCGGCCTGGCGGCCGTGACGCAGAAGATCAAGGTCTTCGCCACCGTCGCCACCCTGACCATCCCGCCGGCGATCGTCGCGCGCATGGCCTCGACCATCGATTCCATCGCCCCGGGCCGCTTCGGCATCAACCTGGTCACCGGCTGGCAGAAGGCCGAGTACAGCCAGATGGGCCTGTGGCCCGGCGAGCAGCACTACACCGACCGCTACAACTACCTGGCCGAGTACGCGACCGTGCTGAAGGACCTGCTGGAGACCGGCGTCTCGGACTTCAAGGGCAAGTACTTCACCATGGACGACTGCCGGGTCAGCCCGCACCCGCAGGAGACCAAGCTGATCTGCGCCGGCTCGTCGGACGAGGGCCTGGCCTTCACCGCGCAATATGCCGACTACAGCTTCGCCCTGGGCAAGGGAACCAACACCCCGACGGCCTTCGCCTCGGTCAACAAGCGCCTGGAAGCGGCCGCCGCCAAGACCGGCCGCGACGTCGCCTCGTTCATCCTGTTCATGGTCATCGCCGACGAGACCGACGAGAAGGCCCTGGCCAAGTGGCAGAAGTACCGTGACGGGGCCGACCAGCAGGCCCTGGCCTGGCTGACCAACCAGGCCGCGCCCAACGCCGCGGCCGGCGCCACCACCAACACCGCCCAGCTGGCCGCGCCGGAATCGGCGGTGAACCTCAACATGGGCACCCTGGTGGGCAGCTACGAAAGCATCGCCCGCATGCTCGACGAGATCGCGCAGGTTCCCGGCACCGGCGGCGTGCTGCTGACCTTCGACGACTTCGTCCAGGGCATCGACGACTTCGGGACCAGGATCCAGCCGCTGATGAAGAGCCGGAAGTAAGCGCTGGAAGGCCCCCTCGGTCGCTCCGCGACAGCTCCCCCAAAGGGGGAGATGGCCCAGAGGGCCGAAGGGGGCCCGCCGCAAGGCGGGTCTTTCTAGTCCAGCGTCATCATGTCGATCAGCTTGACCCGGAAGATCATCACGCTGTTGGGCGGGATCTCGCCGGCGGCGCGGTCGCCGTAGCCGAGCGACGGCGGGACGAACAGCGTCCATTCGTCGCCGACCTTCATCTTCGGCAGGGCCTCCATCCAGGCCGGCACCAGGCCGCCCAGCGGCGCGATCAGCGGCTTGCCGCGCGCGAACGAGCTGTCGAACACCGTGCCGTCGACCAGCTTGCCCTCGTAATGGACCTTGATGATCTCGCCTTCCTTCGGCGAGGGCGCGTCCTTCGCGCCAGCGGTCGTGACCTTGTATTGCAGGCCCGACGGCAGGGTGATCACGCCCGGCTGCTTGGCGTTGGCGGCCAGCCAGGCGGTCGACTTGGCCAGGTTGTCGGCGGCCGGATCGGCCGTGACGTTCGGGGCCGGCGCCGGGGTCGGCGCGGTCTGGGCCAGGGCCGGAGCGGCCAGGACGAGGGACAACCCCAGGGCGATGAGAGCGGTGCGCATGTTTGGGCGACTCGTGTTATCTATGCGACGAAATGTCAGAATAGACATTCGGCTGTACGAGAGCACACTAAAAACCGAGGGCTCGTGTTCAGCCAGAAGAAGAACGGCCATTTTCTACTTGGATCGTTCTTCGCTCGTCGGGAAGGAAACGTCATGGCCAGGGCTACTGGCGGCTCATTGAGCGGAGCGCATTGGTGGCAGCGCCACCCGATGTTCGCGCTCTTCGTCGGCTGGGTGGTGATCGGCTCGCTGGGTCTCGCCGCCGCCGTTCAGGTGTGGCCGATCCTCGCACGCTTCACGCCGCTCGCCTGAAGGCGCGCTCGGCGAACTCCAGGAAATACAGCCAGTTGGGCCCGGGCGTGTGCCTGCTCACCGGTCAGGACAGCGCCCGCCAGCAGGTCTCGGCGTCTCACCGCGCGTCGGCTCGGGCGTAGAGGCCCAGCATCGTCCCGACGAAGCCGCCGGCGACCTTGGTCGACAGGATGGTCCCGTCCTGGTCCCGCGCCAGGCTATTCCAGGCGCCGTCGCCGGGCGCGTAGGAAAAGTCGTAGAGCCCGCCGCGCGCCTCGATCCGCAGCCGCACCGGAGCGCCGGCCGCCACGCCCAGCGGCGCGCGGGCCACGACGACGCCGTCGACCGGATCCTTCCGCCCCGCCCGCTTTTCCAGCCGCACCTCGGGCCGACCATCCGCGCCGCCGGCCACGGTCAGGGCGTAGAAGAACTCGTCGTTCTGCAGCGCCACGATCCCGGCCCGGTCGCCGTCGCCCTTCGGCGAAAAGCGCACCGTCGTCTCGGCGCTGGCGTTGATGTGCTGCTGGCGGCGCGCCCAGATCGACGGCTGCTCGAACCCGCCCAGCCGGTCGGGACGCGCCGTCAGCACCAGCGCCCCGTCCTTCAGATCCCACCACCGCCCGGCCGGGATGCGCATGGTCATCCAGTCCAGGCCCAGGGCCTTGCCGTCGAAGGTTTCGCGCACGGTGAAGGCCCCGGTGGTCGGAATCTTCGGCGCAGGCCCCGGCGGCAGTTTCGGCCGCTTGGCCGCGTAGGGGATGGCCGTCTTGCCTGGCAGGATCACCGGCCAGCCGTCCTTCCACTCCACCGGCATCAGAAAGGTCTCGCGGCCGGTGTTGTACGCATCGTCGCCATAGGGCCGCACGGCCAGGAAAGTCGCCCACCACTGGCCGTCCCCAGTCTGGACGAGGTCGGCATGGCCGGCCGAGGTGATCGGATGGGCGCGGTCCCTGGGCAGGTCGCGCTGGGTCAGGATCGGGTTGCCGGCATGGGGCGCGTAGGGTCCGGTCACCGTGTCGGACCTCAGCACCACTTGCGAGTGGCCCTCGGCCGTGCCGCCCTCGGCGGCGGTCAGGTAGTAGCGGCCGTCGACCTTCTGGATGTGCGGCCCCTCGATCCAGATCGGCTTGGTCGAGGGATCCACGCCCCCGTCGACCAGCACCGAGCGCGGCCCGACCATCTTGCCGGCCCTGGGATCGTACTCCTGGATCCAGATCGCCCGGTGGCCGTCATAGCGCGAGGGTCCCTGCGGCGGGCCGTTGTTGACGATCCATGCCCGCCCGTCACCGTCGAAGAACAGCGAGGTGTCGATGCCGTCGATCTCCGGCAGCCACACCGGATCCGACCACGGCCCCTTCGGGTCCCTGGCCGTGACCAGGAAATTGCCGCCGCAGTCGACGCAGGTGTTGAGGATGTAGAACACCCCCGCGTGCTCGGTGATGGCCGGCGCGAACACCGCCCGCGACATCGCCAGCCGCTTGAAGTCCAGCTGGCCGGGTCGGTCGATGGCGTTGCCGATCTGGGTCCAGTTCACCAGGTCCCTGCTGTGGAACACCGGAATGCCGGGGAACCAGGCGAAGGTCGAGTTGACCAGGTAGTAGTCCTGCCCTGCCCGCGTGACGCTGGGATCGGGATAGAAACCCTTGAGGATCGGGTTGGCGTACTGGCCGGCCGCCAGCGGCGCGTCGGTCGGGTCCTTGCCGCTGTAGACGAACTCGTCGAAGGCGGCCGCGCCGGGCGCCAGGGGCGCGGCCTGGGCGGCGCCGGCCAGCAGCGACAAAGTCAGGGCGGGAGCCAGGGCGAGACGCAGCATCACCACCGCCCTCCCCTAGCGCGCTGGCGCGTCGCGCAGGGCCTGGGCCACCGCCTGACGCAAAGGCTTCGGCGCGTAGGCGTCGTCGTAGAGCGTCGGCCGCTTGGGGGCCTTGTCCTGGCGCAGCCACTGGTTCTGAAGCCACGAGTACTTGTCGACCATGCCCCAGGCGAGCAGCTCCCTGGTCTGGCGATAGCTCAGCATCAGGTCGAGATAGGCCTTGCCATAGGCCGCCACGGCCGCGTCGCGAGCGGCGAAGTCGACCGGCAGGCCCTTGTCGTGGACGTCGAACTCGGTGAGCGCCAGGTCATAGCCCATACCCACCGCCTCATCGACGAAGGCCCGCCATTCCTTTTCCTGCGGCCGGCCAAAGCCCGTGAAGCTGTCGGCGTTCTCGGCCCCGATGTGGCTCTGGATCCCCAGGGCGTCGACCGGAACGTTGCGCTTGCGAAAGCCCTCCAGCAGCTTGAGCACGCCATGGCGGTGCTTCTCGTTGCCGACCTCCCAGCTCATATAGTCGTTGTAGACGAGCCGGGCCTTGGGGGCTGCCTTGCGGGCCAGGTGGAACGAGGCGTCCAGCACCGGCTCGACCCCGCCCATGGCGTCGGAAAAGACCGTGCGACGCAGGGCGCCGTCGGCGGGATCGACGGTCTCGTTGACCACGTCCCAGGAATAGATCTGCGGATAGTGGGCGCACACCCGGTCGATGTGCTCGGCCAGCATGGCCTCGACCCTGGCGGCGGGCTTGGCCCCAAAGTCGTAGTCCTTCAGCCAGGCCGGAAACCACTGCGGGTGATGCCACAGCAGGGTGTGGCCGCGCAGGCCCGCGCCGTGCTCGGCGGCGAAGGCGGCGATGCGGTCGGCGCGTTCGAAGGCGAAGGTCTTCTCCGCCGGGCGCAACACGTACCACTTCAGCTCGTTCTCGGGGACCAGCACCCCGCACTCGTCGGCCAGGATGGCGCGATAGCGGGCGTCCTCGAACGAGCCGGTCAGCGATCCCGGCGGACCCGCGCCCACGGCGCTGCCGAAGACGAGGCCCTTCTGGGCGGCGAGGGACTTGAGCGGCTGGACCTTGCTCTCGGCCAGGGCCGGCGAAGCGAGGGCGACGGCGGCGGCGCCCATCAAGGCATCGCGACGGGTAATCATACGGAACCCCACTCAAAGAAACCACGCACCGCCCTGGATGCGCCCGAGGCGCGCCCAGATCCTCCGTCGGAGGCAACGATGCGCGGATGAAGTCGGCAGGAGAAACAGGCGCGCGGCGAAGAGCGAGGGCCGCGCGCCCGGGTACGCGGTACTAGAAGCTGGCGCGCAGCACGAAGGTGTAGCGCCGATCGTTCATGAACCAGGAGCGACCCGTCTTCAGCAGGTTGCTGTTGAGCACCTGGGTCGTGCGGGTGGTCTCGTTCAGCAGGTTCACCGCCTGCACCCCGACCTTCACCTTCGGATTGACGGTGTAGAAGAACGAGCCGTCCAGCTGGCCGGTGGCCTCGTTCATGATCGGGGCGTAGGGCACGATCACGTCGCGGACGGTGAGCAGGAAGTCCGAGCGCCAGTTGTAGGCCAGGCGCGCCGACACCGGCCCCTTCTCGTAGATCGCCGCGAAGT
Organism: Caulobacter sp. CCNWLW153; assembly: GCF_036889365.1. Taxonomy (NCBI): domain Bacteria; kingdom Pseudomonadati; phylum Pseudomonadota; class Alphaproteobacteria; order Caulobacterales; family Caulobacteraceae; genus Caulobacter; species Caulobacter sp. CCNWLW153. The sequence goes on along the minus strand of NZ_JBAKFV010000003.1, from coordinate 33,265 downwards.
TGACGTTGTGCTTGGACAGGCCCTGCAGCGGCAGCTTGCTGGTGTCGACCGTGGTGACGCGGCCGGCGGCCACGTCGGGGTCGGTCGCCGACAGGGTGCTCTGCGGGACGCCGCTGCTCTCGATGTAGCTGTAGTTGGCGTTGATGCCGAACCCGTCCAGCGGCTTGGGCAGGAAGTCGTAGAACTGCTGGTAGCCGATCTCGAAGCCCTTGACCGTCGCCTTCTTGTCGGAGTTGCCGGGCGTGGTCACCAGCACGTCGAACGTCGCCCCGTTGTTGGTGAACGGCACGCGCGCGGTGGTGTTGGTGGCGACGTCGCTCAGCTCCTTCCAGAAGGCCGCGAAGGTCAGCGAGCCGACCGGCGCGAAGTACCACTCCACCGAGGCGTCGACATTGGTCGACTGGGTGGGCTTCAGGAAGGGGTTGCCGACCGTCACGTTGCCCGACGGCTGGCCGTTGGTGATGCCGTCGTTGTTCGTGTTGAGGGCCAGGTTGTAATAGTTGCGGGTCAGGCCGATGTCGGGCGGCGTCATCGTCTTGGAGACGCCCAGACGGTACTGAAGGCCGTGCGGGGCCATGATCTTCACGTTCAGGCTGGGCAGCCAGTAGTCGAACGAGGCCTTGGCGATGCTCGGCGTCAGGGCGCCGTTCGACCAGGCCCGGGCCGCGGCCCGCACCTGCGGCGTCAGCGAGCAGAACGACGAGGCGACGAACGGCGGCTTGGGCTCGGGCAGCGCCAGCCAGTTGTTGAACGCCAGGGTGCAGTCGGCGTCGGTGGCCAGGCTGGTCGAGATCGGGAACGCCAGGTAGCCGGTCGCCTCGCGATCGGTCTTGGTGTAGCGCAGGCCGATGTTGCCGCTGATCTTGTAGTCGCCGACATCGCCCTTGAAGCGGGCCATCAGGTAGGCGGCCTTGGTCACCTCGTTGACCGGGTTGATCTCCTGCGGACGGAACGGCGTGCCGGCGGTGACGCCGCAACGCTGCGCCAGCGGCACCCAGTTCTGCGGGCACCTCTGGCCGGTCTGCGCGTCGAGCACCGTGCGGTCACGCCACTCGTCGCCGACCGACAGCAGGAACTGCGAGACCGAGCCGTAGTTGTCGACCACGTTCTGCGAGAAGAACAGGCGCGGATCCGAGCCCGTCGGCACGCCGGTCTTGCCCCGCAGGAAGTTGTTGAAGGCATAGGCCTCGACGAACTGGGTGCTGTTTGCGCCGCCGGCGGTGTTGGGATTGCCGTTGATGGGATCGTCCATCCACACCGGGCCGCCGCTGCCCCAGATCTCGCTGACCACGCCCCAGTTGTAGGCCGAGAAGCGAGTGGTCTGGTCGCGTTCCGACCAGCGGGCGCCGCCCTTGATCGAGTCCAGCCAGCTGTCGTTGTTGAGCTTGTACTCGACGTCGATCTTGACCGCGTCCTCGGTGCCTTCCGACTGCTCGATGTGGTCCATCGCCGAGCGCCAGAAGTTGTTGTACGGGTCGCTGAGGCTGGCGTGGGTCCCGCGGGTGTAGGACGGGCAGTTGTTGTTGAACGGCGCGCAGTTCGACACCGCCGTGCCGCTGGACGGGGCCGTGAACTTCACGTCCGGCAGGTCGCTGCCGTTGAGCTTGATCGAGGCGTTCTGGAACGTCGAGCCCCATATGCCCATGCTGATCGCGTCGACCGTCGAGTCCACGTGCTGGGCGTCGAACAGCACGCCCCAGTGCTCGTTCGGCGTCCACTTGAAGTTGAAGCCGTAGTCGGTGGTGATGTTGGTCGTGTTCTCGTCGCGGCGGACGTTGTTCGACTGCAGGCCGTTGATCGGGGTGCGCGGATCCGAACCATTCTGGTCGGCGCGCCAGCCGGTGACGCCGGTGATGATCCCGTTGGTGAAGACGCCGTCCTCGTCGAACGAGAAGGTGGTGCCGTCGGCGGGGCGCGAGTCGCCGTTGCCGGCCACGTTGTCGGTGGCGATCTCGACCGCGTGCTCGGTCCATTTCACGGTCGACTTCGAGCGCAGGTACTGCAGCGAGGCCTGCATCGTGCCGTCGTTGCTCTTCCACTGGATCGCGCCGGCCTGGCCCTGGCGTTCACGGTCGTTGGTGGTCGAGCGGAACGCGGCCCCGCGCGGGAACCACACGCCCTTCGTGCCATTGCCGCAGTCGGCGCTGGAGACGCCCAGGTTGGTGCGGCAGCCGAAGTTCGACACCTGGATGGCGTCGCTGCGGCTGGCCAGCTGCGAGTTGACGAAGCTGGCCAGGACGCCGACCTCGCCGAAGCTGGTGTCGAAGCGATCGCTGTAGAGGAACGAGTAGGTCGGCTTCCATTCCTTGACCATGTCGCCGTAGCTGGCCTCGGCCGACATCGACAGGATGCGCTTGTTGCTGTCGAACGGCAGGCGCGTGCGCAGGTTCACCGTGCCCGAGATGCCGCCCTCGATCAGGTCGGCCGAGGGGCTCTTGAACACGTCGACGCCGCCCATCAGTTCCGACGGCACGTCGGCGAAGCTGAGGATGCGGCCGTTGTTGGCGGTGAAGGTGTCGCGGCCGTTCAGTTCCGAGCGCACGAAGTTCAGGCCGCGGACCACGACGCCCGAGCCTTCGACCGAGAAGTGGTCGGGGTCGACGCCGGCGGCGAAGCGGTTGATCGACACGCCGGGCACGCGCTGCAGGGCTTCGGTCACCGAGCGGTCCGGCAGGGCCCCGATGTCCTCGGCGGTGATCGAGTCGCCGATGATCTCGGACGACTGCTTCAGCTGCTGGCTGCTCTTGAGGCTCTGGCGGATGCTGGTGACGACCACCTCGTCGACCGTGTCCTCGGTGGTCTTGCCGCTGGCCGGAGCGGTCGTCTGGGCCAGGGCCGACGCCCCGAACACCAGGCTCAGCGCCAGGGCCGACGCCCCGCACTTCAGGCCGAATTTCAGGTTGTCGCCGAGAGTCTGGCGCCCACGCGTCGCGGACGCTCCGTTGACGGAGCTCATTCTTGTATTCCTCCCCAGGATCGGCAACGCGGTAGCGCTACCATTGGTCATATGTCGAGACCATTATTGGTCTGATGATATGGCAAAGGTCGACCACGTCAAGGGCGTTGACATAACCCTGTAACGTCACTCGAAGCGCCGTCCATCTTTTTGTTTTGAAACGACTTTTCCGACAAAAGAGGTGCTTCGGCGATTTTTCGCCTGCGGGAAACGTGACAAATGCGGACAGCGCAGTCAATTTACGACCTGCTTGAAACGGCGTTCAAAGCCGTGCGGACATAAGATCTTCTGGGGCGGGAAAGCGTATCATGTCAGACCAACGCGTGAGGTCCGTCGTCGTCGTGGGCGGCGGCACGGCCGGGTGGATGACGGCCGCGGCGCTGGCCAAGACGCTCAGCGCCCAGGGGCTGAAGATCACCCTCGTCGAATCCGAAGCCATCGGCACGGTCGGCGTCGGCGAAGCCACCATCCCGCCGATCCTGACCTTCAACGCCATGCTCGGCATCGACGAGCCGACGTTCATGCGGGCCACCAAGGCCAGCTTCAAGCTGGGCATCGAGTTCGTCGACTGGGGCGCGGTCGGCGAGACCTACCATCACCCGTTCGGAACCTTCGGCCTCGACCTGGAGGGCATCAAGTTCCACCAGGTCTGGCGCAAGTTCGCGGACCTCGCCGGTCCGATCGGCGACTACAACCTCACCGAGGCCGCCGCCCGCCGCTGGCGTTTCGCCCTGCCCGACCCCGACCCGTCCAAGGTGATGTCGAGCCTGAGATACGCCTACCACTTCGACGCCGGCCTCTATGCCCGCTTCCTGCGCGGCTTTTCCGAACAGCGCGGCGTCGTCCGCATCGAGGGCCGCATCGGCCGGGTGGACCAGAACGCCGGGACCGGCTTCGTCGAGGCCGTGGTGCTTGAGGACGGCCGCCGCGTCGAGGGCGACTTCTTCGTCGACTGCACCGGCTTCCGCGGCCTCGTCATCGGCCAGGCCCTGAAGGTCCCCTACCAGGACTGGGGCCGCTGGCTGCCCAACAACCGCGCCGTGGCCATCGGCTGCCAGCTCGGCGGCGACGGCCTCACCCCGTTCACCCGCGCCACCGCCCGCGAGGGCGGCTGGCAGTGGCGCATCCCGCTGCAGCACCGCATCGGCAACGGCTACGTCTATTCCAGCCATCACGTCGACGACCAGCGGGCGCTCGACACCCTGCTGGCCAACCTCGACGGCGCCCCGACCGACGAGCCCAACTTCCTGCGCTTCACGCCGGGCCGCCGCGAGCGCGCCTGGGAAAAGAACGTCTGCTCGATCGGCCTGTCGGCCGGCTTCATCGAGCCGCTGGAAAGCACCAGCATCCACATGATCCAGGCCGGCGTCACCAAGCTCCTGGCCCTGTTCCCGCGCAACGGCGTCGATCCGCTGGAAATCGACGAATACAACCGCCTGACCGCCGAGCAGGTCGACCGCATCCGCGACTTCGTCATCCTGCACTTCCACGCCACCCGCCGCGACGACACCGACTACTGGCGCTACCTGTCGTCGATGACCGTGCCCGACAGCCTGGCCCGGCGCATGGAGCTGTTCGCCCACCGCGGCCGCTGGTTCCCGTCGGAATACGACCTGTTCCACGAGCCCAACTGGCTGGCCGTGCTGCTGGGCCAGGGGATCGTGCCCGAGGAATGGGATCCATTGGTCGACAGCCTGCCCGAGGATCAGGTGCGCCAGCGCCTCTCCCACCTGTCCGCCCTGATCGCCCGCACCGCCGAGGCGATGCCGGACCACGCCGAGTTCGTCGCCCGCTACTGCGGCGCGCCGCAAGGAGTCGCCGCATGACCAACGACCGCATCCGCCACGTCGTCATCGTCGGCGGTGGCACCGCCGGCTGGATGACCGCCGCCGCCCTGGGACGCTTCCTCAAGGACGGCGTCACCAAGGTCACGGTCATCGAAAGCGAGGCCATTGGCACCGTCGGGGTCGGCGAGTCGACCATCCCCCAGATCAACATGTTCAACCGCATGCTGGGCCTGGACGAGGACGACTTCCTGCGTCGCACCAAGGCCACCTACAAGCTGGCCATCGAGTTCCGCGACTGGAAAGAGATCGGCCACACCTACCATCACCCCTTCGGCCCCTACGGCGTCGACATGGAAGGGGTGTCGTTCCACGCCTACTGGCTGCGCTACCAGGCCATGGGCGAGGCGGCCGACCTGTCCGAATACTCCCTGCAGTCGCTGGCCGCCGCGAAGGCCAGGTTCCAGCGCCCGACCGGCCAGAAGAACTCGCCGCTGGGCGACATCGCCTACGCCTTCCACTTCGACGCCGGCCTCTACGCCCGCTTCCTGCGCGACTACGCCGAGGCCCGCAGCGTGCGCCGCATCGAGGGCCGGATCGTCGACGTCGCCCTGCGCGGGACCGACGGCTTCGTCCAGTCGGTGACGCTGGAGAACGGAACCGTCGTCGAGGGCGACCTCTTCATCGACTGCTCGGGCTTCCGGGGCCTCCTGATCGAGGGCGCGATGAAAAGCGGCTTCGAGGACTGGTCGCACTGGCTGCTCAACGACCGCGCCGTGGCGGTCCCTTGCGCCTCGGGCGGCTCGACCGATCCGGTCACCCGCGCCACCGCCCGCCCCGCCGGCTGGCAATGGCGCATCCCGCTGCAGCACCGCATCGGCAACGGCTACGCCTTCTCCAGCCAGCACATCAGCGAGGACGAGGCCACGGCCTACCTGCTGGCCAATCTCGACGGCGAGGCCCTGGCCGATCCCTGGACGCTGCGGTTCAAGGCCGGTCGCCGCAAGAAGAGCTGGAACAAGAACGTCGTGGCCATCGGCCTGTCGGCCGGCTTCATGGAGCCGCTGGAAAGCCAGAGCATCCACCTGATCCAGGTGGGGATCTCGCGCCTGCTGGCCATGTTCCCCGACCGCCGCTTCCAGCAGCCCGACATCGACCGCTACAACCGGGTGATGACCTTCGAGTACGAGAAGATCCGCGACTTCCTCATCCTGCACTACAAGGCCACGCAGCGCTCGGACACGCCCTACTGGGACTATCTGCGCGAGATGGAAATCCCGGAGTACCTGGCCGACAAGATCGCCGTCTTCGAAAGCCACGGCCGGATCTTCCGCGAGAACGAGGAGCTGTTCAACGACACCTCCTGGTTCGCCGTCATGGTCGGCCAGGGCCTCAAGCCCAAGGGCTGGGACCCGATGGCCGACATCATGAGCGACGATCTGCTGCGCGCCCGCATGAACGAGATCCGCGCCGTCATCGCCCGCTCGGCCGAGGGCATGCCCGACCACATGAGCTTCGTGGCCGAGCGGGTGGCGGGGGCGCGGGCGGCCTAGGTTGGATCGACAATCAGGTCGCTATCTCACCGAGCTTCCCCGCGAAGGCGGGGATCCAAGCTGCATTTCAGGATACGGCGCGGCCGCGAGCAACCCGCAACCTCCGCTTGGGTCCCCGCCTTCGCGGGGAAGAACGGATTGAGGGCGCGGCCGTCGATGAATGTCGATCAGACCTAGTTCCCGTCATGGTCCTCGTCCTTCGACAAGCTCAGGATGAGGACCATTTCAGGCTCGGCGGCTCAGTCGAAAACCTCACCCTGAGCTTGTCGAAGGGCGCGGTTTCGCTTCCCCCTAACCCGCGAAGAAGCGCGCGAAGCCCTTGTTGGTGACCCGGGCCAGGGCGGCGCGGTAGTCGCCGTAGGCGGCCGCGTCCGGCCCGACGCGGCCGAAGGCCGGCTGCGCCACGCGGCGCAACGGCACGAAGGCGATGGGGGCGGCTGCCGGCGTCAGGTGGCTGCCCTGGCCCACCTGCAAGGTGGTCAGCATGCCGTACATCTCGCCGCCGATCGCCGGCCGGCCCAGGATGATCAGCCGGAACTGGCCCAGCTCGTTGGTGATCAGGTAGGTGTGGCCCGACTGGTTCGACAGCGACACCGCGCCCCGCTGGGTGAACTCGGCGTCCTGCCGCGCGGCCTCGCGGAACACCAGGCTCGAGGCCTCGTCGTCCCACACGATCTCGGTGCGATAGGCGTAGACGGCGGCCGGGTCCTCGAACGAGGGCCGCAGGGTCAGGTACTCGCCCTCCAGCCAGGTCACGGCCGGCCGCGAATAGGCCCCCAGGGCCTCGGGGGCCAGGCCCGTCACGGCGGCGAGCGCGGCAGGCGCGGCCGCGCGCAGCGGCTGCTCCAGGGCCTCTTCCAGCCGGATGGTCGTGGCCAGGGTGAAGGGCCGACGGCCGCTGAGGGCCTTCTCCAGGGTCGAGATGCTGATCCGGGCCCGGTCGGCCAGCTGCTGGCGCGACATCCGGCGACGCGCCAGCGCCTCGCGCACGCGCGCGGCGATGGCCAGGCTCTGCTCGTCCGGCAGCTCGGCTTCCGGCGCCAGGGTCATCGGCAAGGCCTCACGAATCCGCACATTTCCGCACAATGCGGCGCCGCTCCGGTCGCGGCAAGCCCGCCTCCGGACAAGCTGCACGGATACCTCACGAAGATTGCAAATCCCGCCGCTCGCGGCGGCGCCCGCCTGTGACGACAAGGGAGATCACCTGCTTTCGAGCCCCAAGGAGATCCTCCCATGTCCGCTCAAGACGTCGGCGCGCCCAAGCCCCGCGTCGCCTCCGGCGCCCGTCCCGCCCGGTGGTTGCCCATCCTCTGCGAGGCCTTCGCCCTGGGGGTGCTGCTCCTGCTGGCCCTGGCCGGGACCGGCCGCGCCGAGGTCTCCGAGCCTGCTTCTGGCGGCCTGATCATGCGCGCCAAGGGCGGCGACCAGGTGGTCGAGGCCGTGCGCCTGGGAACCGACATCGACATGACCGTCAGCGGCCTGACCGTGCGCGGCCGCGTCACCCAGGCCTTCCGCAACGACACGGGCCGCTGGGTCGAGGCCGTCTATGTCTATCCCCTGCCCCAGGACGGCGCGGTCGACACCCTGAAGATGGTGGTCGGCAGGAAGGTGATCGTCGGCGAGATCAAGAAGCGCGCCGAGGCCCAGGAAATCTACGAAGCGGCCAAGGCCCAGGGCAAGAAGGCGGCCCTGGTCGAACAGAACCGCCCCAACATGTTCACCAACGCCGTCGCCAACGTCGCGCCCGGCGAGACGGTGCTGGTGCAGATCGAGTACCAGGCCCCCATCGCCGTCTCGGCCGGCGAGTATTCTCTGCGCATGCCGCTGGTCGTGGCCCCGCGCTACGCCTCGCCCGGCACGGCGGCCACGCCCGAGAGCCGCGCCGCGATCGTCGATCCCAAGGTCGCCGGCGCGATCAACCCGGTCACCCTGACCGTCCACCTGCGCGCCGGCTTCCCGCTGGGCGCGGTGGCCAGCGCCACCCACGGCGTCGACGTCCGCGACGAGAAGAGCGGCAAGGTCATCACCCTGTCCAAGGGCCAGGTTCCGGCCGACCGCGACTTCGTGCTGACCTGGAAGCCGGTTCCGCTGGCCGCGCCCAGCGTCGCCCTGTTCCGCGAGAAGACCGCCGGCGCCCACTACGTGCTGGCCCAGGTCACTCCGCCGATCGCCGCCCGCGCCGGTCCGCCGCCGGCCCGCGACATCATCTTCGTCATCGACAATTCCGGCTCGATGGGCGGGGAGTCGATGCGCCAGGCCAAGGCCGGCCTGCTGTACGGCCTTTCGAACTTGAAACCCGGCGACCGCTTCAACGTCGTGCGCTTCGACGACACCCTGACGGTGCTGTTCGAGGGCGCGGTCGCCGCCGACGCCGCCAACCTCACCCGCGCCCGCAAGTTCGTCTCGGGCCTGGAGGCCACCGGCGGCACCGAGATGGTCCCGGCCATGGCCGCCGCCCTGCGCGATGAGAATGGGCGCGATGAGAATGGCCGCGTGCGCCAGGTGGTGTTCATGACCGACGGCGCGATCGGCGACGAGCAGGGCCTGTTCGACACCATCGGCGCCGGCCACGGCCGCTCGCGGGTGTTCATGGTCGGCATCGGCTCGGCTCCCAACAGCCACCTGATGAGCCGCGCCGCCGAACTGGGCCGCGGGACCTTCACCCACATCGGCTCCACCGACGGGGTCGAGGAGGCCATGCGCGCCCTGTTCGACAAGCTGGAAAGCCCCGTGGCCACCAACCTGGTCGCCCGCTTCGAGGGCACGACGTCAGACGCCGCCCCCGCCGTGCTGCCCGACCTCTATCGCGGCGAGCCGGTCACCCTGGCCGCGCACGTCGAAGACCTGGACGGCGTGCTGACGATCAGCGGCGTCATCGACGGCCGCCCTTGGCAGACCAGGATCCGCCTGCGCGACGCCGAGGCCGGCAAAGGCATCTCCAAGCTCTGGGCGCGCCGCAAGATCACCGACGCCGAGGTCGCCCGCAGCCTGGCCCAGATCACCGAGGACGAGGCCGACACGCGAGTGCTGAAGCTGGGCCTCGACCACGGCCTGGTGACCAGCCAGACCAGCCTGGTGGCGGTCGACAAGACCCCGTCCCGCCCCGCAGACGCCCCGCTGCTGCGCAGCGACCTGCCGCTGAACCTGCCGGCCGGCTGGGACTTCGACGCCCTGTTCAACCGCAAGGCCGCGACCGGGAACGGCGACGCCCCGGCCGATCCCGAGCAACAGATCGCGCAGCTGGACCTGCCGCAGACAGCCACCGACGCGCCGATGCTGATCCTGATGGGCCTTGGCCTGATGAGCCTGGCGCTCGTGCTCGGCGCCGGCGGCTGGGTGCTGGGCCGGCGAAAGGTCGCGGCGTGAGCCGGCTGGCGACCATCCTGGGAGCCGCCCGCCGGCGACTCCCCTTCCTGCTCCCGGCCCTGGCGGCCGGGAGCCTCGGCCTGGTCCTGTGCGGCCAGGGCCTGTGGATCCACGCCAAGGCGGCCCTGGCCCAGGTGCTTCTGGAGCGGGCCTTCGACCAGAGCGTCCGTCAGGGCGGCGCGCCGGTCCGCCCCTGGCGCTGGGCCGACACCTGGCCGACGGCCCGCATCGCCTTCCCCCGCCAGGGCGAGCGGGTCATCGCGCTCGACGGCGCCAGCAGCCAGGCCCTGGCCTTCGGTCCCGGCCACGTGGCGGGCACGCCCCAGGCCGGCGATCGGGGAACCGCCGTCTACGCCGCCCACCGCGACACCCACTTCGCCGTGTTGGCCAAGGTCCGCCCCGGCGACCCAATCCTGGTCGAGCGCGCCGACGGCAAGGTCGCCCGCTTCGAGGTGGTCGGCGCCCGGGTCGTGCGCTGGGACGCCTCGGGCTTGGATCCCCGCGCGCCGGGACGCGGCCTGGTCCTGGCCACCTGTTGGCCGCTGGCCGCCAAGGCCCGCGGACCGATGCGCTACGTGGTGATGGCCAGGCCCGTGGAGACAAGCTTGACCTTGTCCGACCTACACGATCGCAAAGGTATGACCACCTTGACACGATAGGCCTTACCTCGTAGCCGTTCACTTCTGTGACCGCTACCAGTCGTATCGCCGCGCAACGGCGGACGGCGGCGGTCGAGACGAAAAGCGCGAAAGCCAGAAGCGCCAGGGGAGTGAATCGATGTCGTCCAGCCACCGCACGCGCGGAATCCGCCAGGTCCTGATCGGGGCCACTTGCCTGACCACCGCCCTCGCCGCCCTGCCGGCCCTGGCCCAGACGGCGCCCGCGCCGCGGGCCGCCGAGGCCGACTCCGTCGAGGAGATCGTCGTCACCGGCTATCGCAAGAGCCTGGCCGACGCGACCAACGCCAAACGCGAAAGCGTCGCCTTCACCGACTCGGTCTTCGCCGAGGACATCGGCAAGTTCCCCGACCTCAACATCGCCGAGTCCCTCAACCGCATCCCGGGCGTCCAGCTGACCCGCGAGATCAACGGCGAGGGCCTGAACGTCACCATCCGGGGCCTGGGCACCAACTTCACCAAGATCCTGCTGAACGGCTCGCAGATCGCGGTGGCCTCGTCGGGCCGCACCGACAGCCAGAACCAGAACCGCGAGGTCGACCTCGACCTGTTCCCCACCGAACTCTTCACCCGGCTCGACGTGCACAAGACCCCGACGGCCGGCATGGTCGAGGGCGGCGTCGCCGGCGTGGTCAACATGCGCAGCGCCCGCCCCTTCGACTACAAGGGCGCCAATGGGGGTAGCGGCCAGCTGATCTATTCGCTGCAGGCCGGCAAGAACAACCAGGCCGACGACATCAGCCCGCGCGGCTCGCTGATCGCCTCGAAGACCTGGGAAACCCCGATCGGCGAGTTCGGCCTCCTGGGCGGCGTCGCCATCGCCCGCACCAAGAGCACCACCACCGGCTTCGAGAGCGTCGGCTGGTCGAACGCCAACATGACCTGCACCGGCTGCAACGTCACCGGCGGCAACAACTTCAACTGGGCCTCCACCGTGCCGGCCGGGGTTGCGTCCAACGGCCTGACGCCCGGCCAGACCATCGACAACGCCCTGCTGGCCGCGCTGAACCCCGGCACGACCCTGCAACAGCTGTCGGACGCGCAGCTGCCGCGCCTGGGCCGTGACAGCTGGAGCTCGGGCGAGCGCGATCGCGACTCCTACGTGCTGTCGGCCGAGTGGCGTCCGAACGACCAGCTGAACGTCTATTTCGACACCCTCTATTCCAAGGGCAGCCGCTCGTTCGAGCGCATCGACATGAACTGGGTCGTACGCAACTCCAACTTCATGGTCCCGGTGGGCGTGAAGGTGAACGGCGACGGCGTGGTCACCGAGGGCACGTTCCTGAACTCGCAGTTCTTCCTCGAGTACCGGCCCTACGAGGAGGACGTCGAGGTCCTGAACCTCAACCCCGGCTTCACCTGGCGCCCCAACGACTGGATCAAGCTGGACGGCCAGGTGAACTGGAGCCGCAGCGTCTTCTTCCGCGAGGCGCCGACCGTGCTGTTCAACACCCCGCTGAACTCGGGCCTGAACGTCACCTACGCCAACGGCGGCGGCGACTATCCGTCGATCAAGGCCAACAAGGACCTCAACGACCCGGCGCTGGGCTGGGTGTGGGCCGGCGGCCGCGTCAACGTCCAGGCCGAAAAGCGCGTCACCCAGACCAAGGGCGCCCACTTCGACCTGACCCTGGGCGACGACAAGGGGACCAACTTCAAGTTCGGCGTCGCCTATGACGACGTCGGCCGCACGATCACCGCGCTCGACAACTCCGCCCGCTGGCAGGCCTTCACCTGCGGCGGCGGCGGAGTGACGCCGCAAAGCCCAGCTCCCGCCCCGGTACCGGCCTGCGACGGCCGCGCCGGCTCAGCCATCCCGCAGGCCAACCTCGCCAGCTACATCAAGCAGGGTCCGCTGGGCTTCATCACCTTGGACAAGGACAGGTTCTTCGCCGACAGCAACTACCAGGCCTTCCTCGACAGCGCCCCGTTCTCGGCCGCCGCCGCCACCGGCGCGGCCTCGGGGCTGATCCGCGAGAAGACCACCGGCGCCTATGTCGAGGTCAACGGCGCGACCCAGGTTCTGGACCGCGACCTGCGCTTCAACCTGGGCGCTCGCTACTACTCCACCGACCAGACGATCGAGGGTCCGCAGACTGTCAACGGCGTGCTGTCGTTCCTGTCGCGCACCAGCAACTACGACGGCCTGCTGCCGTCGTTCAACGTCGCCTGGAACCTGCGCGAGGACCTGATCCTGCGCGCCTCGGCCTCGCGCACCGTCACCCGTCCCAACCCCAGCGCCATGCTGCCGGGCACCACCTTCTCGGATCCCTCGGCCCAGCAGGCCAACCAGGGCAATCCGAACCTGCAACCCTACACGTCCAACAACTTCGACATCGGCGGCGAGTGGTACACCGGCGGCGCCGGCTATATCGGCGTGGCCCTGTTCCGCAAGGAGCTGACCGGCTTCACGGTCAACGGGACCAACACCATCCCGTTCAGCCAGCTGGGCGTGCCCTTCGACCAGCTGACCAACCTGCAACAGCAGGCGATCAACAACCGCGGCGGCCCGGCCGCGGCGACGGTCACCGTGCAGCAGCAGATCAACGCCGACGGCGTACTGACCATCCTGGGCCAGGAAGTCACCTGGGTGCAGCCGCTGGACTTCCTGCTCGACGGCGCGGGCTTCACCGCCAACGCCACCCACGTGGAGCAGAACGCGCGCGGCAACGGCGCCCCCGCCCAGGCCGTCGGCATCTCGCCGTGGACCTACAACGTCACCGGCTACTACGAGAAGCACGGGGCCACGGTGCGCCTGTCCTACGTCTGGAACGACGCCCAGATCTCGTCGGGCCCGGGCCAGAACGGCATTCCGGTCGCCACCATCAACACCGACGCCCGCGGCCAGTGGGACCTGTCGGCCAGCTACCAGTTCGACAAGCTGCCGACCCAGCCGCGCGTCAGCCTCGACGTCATCAACATCACCGAGGAGGCCCAGCGCAGCCCGTTCCAGTGGGACAGCGCCGCCTACACCTACTACCAGCCCGGCCGCCAGATCATGCTCGGGATCCGCGGCAAGTTCTGATCCCAATCCTTCCTTCGCGTGGCCGACCTTCCCAGCGCCATGCGGTTTTGGCGGCGCATCCTCCCCGGATGCGCCGCTTTTTTTGACCATCGTTCGCAAATACGCTCTAGGTTGCGGCCATGGACTTCGAGCCCGGCCCGCCCTCGGCAACACCCACCGAACCGCCCGCCAAGCGCCGGGGCCCCGGCCGCCCGCGCGACCCCGAGGTGGAAAAGCGCCTCAAGCGCGCGGCGCTGGAGGTGCTGGCCCAGCACGGCATGTCGGGCCTGACCCTGGAGAAGATCTGCGACAAGGCCGGCGCCCCCCGCGCCACCTTCTATCGCCGCTGGGCCACGCCGATGCAGGCCGTGGGCGAGGCCTTCAACGAGGCCTTCCTGTTCGAGACCCTGCCCGACACCGGCGACGTCGTCGCCGATCTCGTGGCGCTGGGCCAGGCGATGCTCGACCTCTACAACGACCCCGTCGTCGGGCCGTGCATGAGCTTCCTGATCGCCGAGAGCCGCGTGCGGCCCGAGCTGTTCCAGAACGGCCAGGAGGACTTCCAGCGCCGCCGGGCCTACAACCGCCAGGTCGTCGAACGCGCCATCGCCCGCGGCGAGATCCCCGCCGACACCGACGCCGACCTGGTGATCGACACCCTCAGCGGCCTGGCCCTCAACAACCAGGCCACCCGCCGCCCGCTGACGCCGCAGATGCTGGAGTTCGTGGTGCGGCGGTTGCTCTCCCTATGATCCCTCTCCCCTTGCGGGAGAAGGATCACTTGCACGCTTGAAAACAAACCAACCAGACGGTATCTTATAGACCTCCCAGCCCGAGGTCCCCGCGTGTCCGTCCCCGCTTCCGCCTACGCCATGCTCGCCGGCGCCATCGCCGCCGAGGTGGCCGGCACCACCTTCCTGCAGAAGTCCGAGCAGTTCACGAAACTGCTGCCCAGCCTGGCCACCGCCGGCCTCTACGCCCTGGCCTTCTTCCTGCTGTCGATCGCGCTCAAGCACATGCCGCTGGCCGTCGCCTACGCCATCTGGAGCGGGGTCGGGATCGTGCTGACCGCGATCATCGGCGCGGTGCTCTTCCGCCAGATGCTCGACCTGCCGGCGATGATCGGCATCGGCCTGATCGTCAGCGGCGTGGTCGTCGCCCAGCTCTTCTCGCGCACCCTGGGGCACGGATGAACACCACCGCCTACAACCGCCCCAAGCAGCCCGAGCAGGTGCGCCGCGCCCTGCTGGACGCCGCCGTCGCCCTGGCCGAGGAACAGGGCCTGGGCGGCATCACCGTCCAGGCGGTCGCCGACCGCGCCGGCGTCACCAAGGGCGGGCTGTTCCATCACTTCGGAAGCAAGCAGGCCCTGATCGACGCCGTCTTCGACTTCATGCTCGAGCAGATGGAAGAGGCCCTGGACCGCCTGATGGCGCAGGACGAGGGCGGCCACGGATCGTTCACCCGCGCCTATGTGGTCTCGACCTTCGAGTGCTGCGACCAGGCGCTGAGCGGCCAGGCCCTGACCATCTCGATGGTCACCGACCCGGCCCTGCGCCGCCGCTGGCGGACCTGGATCGACGCGCGCCTCGTGCGCCACGCCGATACCGACTCCGACCCGCGCCTGCACGTCGTGCGCCTGGCCGCCGACGGCTACTGGTTCGCCCGCGTGCTGCACGACGGCGATCCGGGGACCGTGTCTCCCGAGAGCCTCCAGGCCCGGCTGATCGCCATGACCCGGGAGGCTTGAGGATGGGCTTCTTCCGCACCCACTGGGCGCTGCTGGCGACCGACCCGGACGAGATGGCGCGATCCGCCCCTCTCCCAGAGGGAGAGGGAGGGGCCCAGGCGCCAGCCTGGGAGGGTGAGGGGTTAGGAACCGAGGACGGCGCGCCGGAACACCGGCCAGCGGCGTAACCCCTCATCCTCCCACGCCTGCGGCGCGGGCCCCTCCTTCTCCCTCTGGGAGAAGGTCGATCCCCCTCAGAACAGCACGCCCTTTTCCAGCATGCCGTGCACGCCCTTCTCGCCGTTCACCGTCTGGGTCACCCGGAAGTCCACGGCCAGCGAGCAGAACTGATAGGCCTGCACGCGGGTCAGGGCCGAGCGGGCGCAGATGAAGTCGATCATGCCGCGCAGGGCCTGCTTCATGGCCAGGTCCAGGTCCTCGTTGAACCCCATGACGATGTAGTGGGTCGGCGTCTCGGCCCGCGGCCAGGTCGCCGTCCCAACATCGGACGCCTTGTGCAGGATGAAGCTGAAGGTCCCGGTCAGCCCCATCTCCAGGGCGTTGACGCAGACCTCGCCGTCGCCCTGGCGGCCATGGCCGTCGCCGGCCGAGAAGTTGGCGCCAGGAACCCAGACCGGCAGGAACAGGGTCGCGCCGGCGCCCAGTTCCTTGTTGTCCATGTTGCCGCCGTGCTCGCGCGGCTCGCGGCTGGACAGGCGCCCGTATCTGGCAGGCGGGGCCACGCCCATGGTGCCGAAGAACGGCTTCAAGGGCAGCTGCGGCCCCCACTCCGGCTTGCAGACCCCGCGCGCCCTGTCGACGGCGATGTGGCTGACATAGCGGTCGGGAAAGTCCTCAGGGATCGTGCCGGCCAGCGGCCGCACCGCGCAGTAGCCCCAGTCGTTGTTGGGCTCCACCGCCTCGATGCGCACTTCCAGCGTGTCGCCCGGCTCGGCCCCGGCTATGGCCACGGGCCCGGTGAGAATGTGCGGCCCGATCCGGTCGAGCCTGGCGTCGTGGATGGCCTGCAAGGCCGGCGGGATGGTCAGCCACGACTCCGCGCTGGGCATCACCTCGGGTCCGCCGGACACGCAGTCGAAGGTGACGCTGTCGCCCGGCTGGATCGTCAGGACCGGATCGAAGGCCGCGTCGAAGATGCCGAAGCGGACGGTTTCCGGGGTGGAGGCGAGGTGGTGGTGCATGGCGCGAAACGGACCGAAGCTTGAAACGACCTCCAGTCTCCGGCCGCGCCGCCGCCGGCGCGAAGCCCGCGCCGCCCCTCGCGGCGATGCTTTGCCAAACCTGCCTCCGCGCTGGGCGCCGACTGCACCGAGGCCGCGCATTCGGCGGGCGATCGGCCCAGCTTAAGCGCTTGAAAAACCCGTGCTGGCGGCGTTATCGTCAGCTGGCTATGAAGTATTCAATTACTTCCTAGCGTGAGTGACTTCCCATGTCGGGCGGCGATCTGTCGGCCTTCCAAAACCTCACCGACGCCAAGGTCGCCGCCTATCTGGATCGCCGCAGCGCCGAGCTTGGCCTGCCCGTTCCTGAAAGCTGCCGCGCCAGCGTCGCCGAGAACCTCGCCCTGCTGCGCGACCAGACCGCGCTGTTCGTGGGCCTGACCGATCCGGCCTCTCCGGTGGAGGCGTTCGAGCCATGAGCTTCGACACCATCCAGGCCCTGGGCAAGGCCCAGCGCGAGGGTCGCGCCACCGCCCGCGAGATCGCCGAGCGCGCGCTGGCCGCCGCCAGGGCCGAGCCGTTCAACGCCTTCACCGCCGTCTTCGAGGCCGAGGCCCTGGCCCAGGCCGACGCCGTGGACGCCGCCTTCGCCGCCGGCGTCGACCTGGGTCCGCTGGCCGGCGTCCCGTTCGCGGTCAAGAACCTGTTCGACGTGGCCGGCCACGTCACCCTGGCCGGCTCCAAGATCCGCCGAGGCGCGGCCCCCCCTGCCACCGACGCCACCGCCGTCGCCAAACTGAAGGCGGCTGGGGCGGTGCTGGTCGGGGCGCTGAACATGGACGAGTTCGCCTACGGCTTCGTCACCGAGAACGCCCACGACGGCCCGACCCGCAACCCGCACGACCTGGCCCGCATCGCCGGCGGCTCGTCGGGAGGCTCGGCCGCCGCCGTCTCAGGCGGCGTCGTTCCGCTCACCCTGGGTTCGGACACCAACGGCTCCATCCGCATCCCCGCCGGCCTGTGCGGGGTGTTCGGCATGAAGCCGACCCTGGGCCGCCTGTCGCGGGCGGGGACCTTTCCCTTCGTCCATAGCCTGGACCACATCGGCCCGTTCACGCGCACGGCCGCCGACCTGGCCGTCGCCTATGACGCCCTGCAAGGGCCCGACCCGCGCGACGAGCTGTCGCCGCCGGCAGCCGATCCGCTGTCGGGGCGCCTCGACGCCCTGGCCGATCGCCCCTTGCGCGTCGGCGTGCTGGGCGGTTGGTTCCAGCAAGGCGCCTTCCCCGAGGTGGTCGAGGCGCTGGAGATCGTCGCCGACGCCCTGCAGGCCCGCCGCGACGTCGAGCTGCCCGGCGCCCAGGCGGCCCGCGCCGCCGCCTTCGCCATGAGCGCCTCGGAGGGCGGCCGCCTGCACTTCGGGGATCTCGCCGCCCGCGCCCTCGACTACGATCCGGCCGTGCGCGACCGCCTGCTGGCGGGCGCACTGCTGCCGGGCGAGGTGGCTCAGGCCGCCCGCCGCTATCGCCCCGTCTTCCGCGACGCCGCCCGCAAGCTGTTCGACGATTTCGACCTGCTGCTCGCCCCCGTCGCCCCCTGCCCCGCCCCGCCGATCGGCCAGGCGACCATGGAGCTGGCCGGCGCGCAGGTCTCGGTGCGCAAGACGCTGGGCGCCTACACCCAGCCGATCAGCTATATCGGCCTGCCGGTGATCGCCGCCCCGGTGAACCGCCCCGGCAAGCCGCCCGTCGGCGTACAGCTGATCGCGCCGGCCTGGCGCGAGGACCTGGCCTTCGCCGCCGCCCTGCGCCTGGAGCGCGCCGGCGTGATCGCCGCCCATCGCCCACCGGAGTTCAAGTCATGATCATCAACGACCCCGAGGTGCTGGCGCAGGTGACCGCCGCCGTCGACGCCTACGAGACCGCCCTGATGACCAACGACGTCGAGGCGCTGGACGGCTTCTTTCGTGACGCCCCCGAAACTGTCCGCTACGGCGTCGCCGAGAACCTCTACGGCTTCGAAGAGATCGCCGCCTTTCGAATCGGACGGGCCGGCGGCTCGCCGCTGCGCGCGCGCCTGCGGACCGAAATCACCACTTTTGGGCGTGATTTCGCGATCGCCAACGTCGAATTCCTCAGAACCGGGGCAAAACAGCCCGGCCGCCAGAGCCAGACCTGGCTGCGCACCGAAAACGGCTGGAAAATCGTGTCCGCGCACGTTTCTCTGCTTCAGGGCGGCGCCGACCAACGCCTTGCACAGTAAGCGCCAGACGTTCCGATCAAGGACAATAAGTAAGTATGTCCTGACTTATGACCTAGTTTTGGGCGCCGTTGTCGTAGCGTGGTCAAATAGTGACAGCCCCAGAACAAACTTCACGGAGTCGATACCGAGTCGTCATCAAGCCTTTTGATTTCGGCGACGCCATTGTGCATTGCACCCCGCAACCGGCTCCTCCACCGGTGTTCGAAGGGGATTTCGACATGACCAACCAAGCCAAGCTGCGCTCGGGCGCCGCGTTCGGCGCCCTGATGCTGGCGGCGGCCGTCGCCGCGCCGGCCTTCGCCCAGGACGCCGTCACCCTCGACGACGTGATCGTCACCGCCCAGAAGCGCTCGGAAAACATCCAGGACGTGCCGGTCTCCGTCGCCGCCGTCTCGGGCGAGAAGCTGGCCTCGATCTTCGCCGCCGGCGAGGACGTGCTGGCCCTGTCGAGCCGCGTCCCCGGCCTCTACATCGAAAGCTCCAACGGCCGCGCCGCCCCGCGCTTTTACATCCGGGGCCTGGGCAACGCCGACTTCGACCTGGCCGCCTCGCAGCCGGTGTCGGTGATCATGGACGACGTCGTCCTCGAGAACGTCGTGCTCAAGAGCTCGCCCGTCTATGACGTCGAGCAGGTCGAAGTCCTGCGCGGCCCGCAAGGCACGCTGTTCGGCCGCAACACCACCGCCGGCATCGTCAAGTTCGACACGGTGAAGCCCAGCGAAGACTTCCGCGCCAATGGCGCGGCCACCTACGGCTCGTACGGCTCGGCCACCTTCGAAGGCGGCGTCGGCGGCGCCATCGTCCCGGGCAAGCTGGCCGTCCGCGCCTCGGCCCTTTACCAGCACCGCGACGACTACATCGACAACGCCTTCACCGGCGTGAAGGACGCGCTCGGCGGCTACGACGAAAAGGCCGCCCGCCTCCAGATCCTGGCCACCCCGACCGAGGACACCTCGATCCTGGCCATCGCCCACACCCGTTCGCTGGACGGCACCGCGGCGGTCTTCCGCGCCAACATCCTCACGGCCGGCAGCAACAAGATCAATTCGAACTTCGACCGCGACAAGGTCAGCTACAACGGCGGCGCCAACAACCCGCAGGAGTATGACTCGACCGGCGTCTCGCTGAAGATCGACCACGACTTCGGCGGCGTGAAGCTGACCTCGATCAGCGCCTACGAGACCGCCAAGGGCCGCAGTCGCGGCGACATCGACGGCGGCGTGGCCGGCGTCGGCCCGGGCTTCATCCCGTTCGACTCCGACACCCAGGACTCCATCGGCGACCTCGACCAGGTCACCCAGGAAATCCGCCTGGCCAGCGACACCGACGGCAAGCTGGCCTGGCAGGTCGGCGCCTACTACTTCAAGTCGGCCTTCACCGTCTCGACCAACCCGTTCTTCGTCGCCCCCAGCACTCTGGAGCACAAGAACACCTCGTGGGCCGTGTTCGGCCAGGGCACCTACCAGGTCACCGACGCCCTGAAGGTGACCGCCGGCGTCCGCTGGACCGACGACGACAAGGACATGGAAGTCCTGTCCTCGCCGTTCGGCGCCTCGGCCCCGGTGTCGGTCTCCGACAGCCAGGCCAGCTGGGACCTGTCGGCCTTCTACGCCGTCAACGACGACGTCAGCGTCTACGGCAAGGTGGCCCGCGGCTTCCGCGGCCCGTCGATCCAGGGTCGCGACATCGCCTTCGGCAGCCCGGCCTCGGTCGCGCAGTCGGAAACCATCCTGTCGTGGGAAGCCGGCGTTAAGAGCGAGCTGTTCGAGCGTCGCGTCCGCCTGAACGGCGCGGTGTTCACCTACACCATCGACGACCCGCAGTTCAGCGCGGTCGGCGGCGGCAGCAACTCCAACCGCCTGATCAACGCCAAGAAGGGCGAGGCCTACGGCGTCGAGCTGGACGGCGAGTGGAAGGTCACCTCGAACCTGCTGGTCACCGCCGGCTACAGCTACAGCCACACCAAGATCAAGGACTCGGGCCTGGCCGTGGCCGTCTGCGCCCAGTGCACCGTGACCGATCCGCTGAACACCGCCGGTCAGGCCCTGGTCAACGGCAACCCGTTCCCGAACGCGCCGGAATACATCCTGAACTTCGGCGCCCGCTACAACGTGCCGGTCAGCGCCAATGGCGAACTCTTCGCCGAAACCGACTGGTTCCGTCAGGGCTACACGAACCTCTTCCTCTACGAGAGCAAGGAGTTCAACAGCAAGGACACCTTCGAAGGCGGCCTGAAGCTGGGCTACGCCCGCACCGACGGCGCGTACGAAGTGGCCGTGTTCGCCCGCAACATCACCAACGAGGTGAACCTGCGCGGCGGCATCGACTTCAACAACCTGACCGGCTTCGTCAACGAGCCGCGCGTGGTCGGCATCTCGCTGAGCGCCCGCCGCTAAGCGAACGAAAGCTTGAAGCAAACGGCGGCCCGGGCGTTGAAAAACGCCCGGGCCGTTGTCGTTTTGACATGCCCGCGCCGCGTCGGGCGGCTAAGGTCGTCGGCTTTCCCGGCCTCCCGCCGGGCTCGCAGACAAGAAGACCGATGACGACCAAGATCATCTTCGACACCGATCCCGGCATCGACGACGCCATGGCCCTGCTGTTCATCGAGGCCAGCCCGGCGCTCGACCTGGTGGCCGTGACGACCGTGTTCGGCAACGCCGACATCGACACCACCACCCGCAACGCCCTCTATCTGAAGCAGCGCTTCGGCCTGACCGCCCCGATCTACAAGGGCACGGACAAGCCGCTGGTGCGTCCGCGCAATCCCTCGCCCACCTTCGTGCACGGCGAGAACGGCCTGGGCGACGTCGAGCTGACCGGCCTGGTCGCCGCCGAGCCCGAGGCCAAGCCGGCCCACCAGGCGATCATCGACCTGGCCCGCGCCAATCCCGGCGAGATCACCCTGGTGGCCGTCGGTCCGCTGACCAACCTGGCCCTCGCCCTCGAGGCCGATCCGGAAGTGGCTACCCTGCTCAAGGGCGTGGTGATCATGGGCGGCGCCTTCGCCGTCGCCGGCAAGCCGGGCAACGTCACGCCGGTGGCCGAGGCCAACATCTGGAACGACCCCGAGGCCGCCGACCGCGTCTTCACCGCTCCCTGGCATGTGGCCGTCATCGGCCTGGACGTCACCACCCAGGTGATCATGACGCCCGACTTCATGGAGGCGCTGGAAGCCTCGGCCGGTCCGGCCGGCGCGTTCCTCAACGCCATCTCCAAGCCCTACGCGGCCTTCTACGGCGGTCGCGACGGCATCGTCGGCTGCTGCGTCCACGACGCCGCCGCCGTGGCCTACGTCATCGACGAGACCCTGTTCGAGGTCCGCCGCGGCTCCGTGCGCGTGGTCACCGAGGGCATCGCGCTCGGCCAGACCCTGCAGAAGGTCGAAGGCGAACTCTTCGGCCCCTCGGCCTGGGACGACCAGCCGATCCACAGCGCCGCGATCGCCGTCGACGCGGACCGCCTGCTGGCGCTGTACGCACGCACGATGAACGGGGTGGTGGGGGGCTGACCCCCTCAGTCGGCTTCGCCGACAGCTCCCGACTCCTCCCTCGCTTTAGCGGGGGAGGTGGCGCGCTGCGGATACGCAGCGTGACGGAGGGGGCGAGCGACAAAGCGCTGTGCGCACCGCCGCCCCCTCCACCGCGGAGCCTGTCCTCGGGCGCGCGCTTCGCGCGACCCGGGGGGGCGGTCCCCCTCCCCCGTTGCACGGGGGAGGAGATTACTTCCTGTAACGCTCCACGCCCGCCAGGTACGTCCGGGCCACCACCCGGTCGTCGCCCAGCACGGTCAGCGCGAACAGCCGGTCCTCCAGCCCCTTGGCCGCCGCCAACCGCCGCGCCAGCAGCGGCGTCGCGGCGAGATCCAGCACCAGGAAGTCGGCCTCCTTGCCGGGAGCCAGGTTGCCGATCCGGTCGTCCAGGTCCAGCGCCCGCGCCCCGCCCAGGGTGGCCAGGTACAGCGCGTGGAACGGATCCAGCGCCTGGCCCCGCAGCTGGCCCACCTTGTAAGCCTCGCCCAGGGTGTGGAGGATCGAGAAGGTCGTGCCAGCCCCGACGTCGGTGCCGATTCCCACCTTCACCCCGTGCTGGCAGGCGGTCGGCAGCGGAAAGAGGCCAGACCCCAGGAACAGGTTCGAGGTCGGGCAGAACGACACCGCCGCGTCCTTGGCCGCCAGCCGCTGGAACGCCTCGCCCTGCAGGTGGACGCAGTGGGCGAACACCGAGCGCTTCTGCACCAGGCCGAACCGTTCGTAGACGTCGAGGTAATCGCTCGCGCCGGGGAACAGCTCGGCGGTCTCGACGATCTCGCGCGGGTTCTCCGACAGGTGGGTCTGCATCCAGACGCCGGGATTTTCCGCCAGCACCTGGCCGGCCATCTCCAGCTCCTCGTCGGTGCAGCTGATGGCGAAGCGCGGCGTGACCGCGTAGCCCAGCCGTCCCTTGCCGTGCCAGTCGGCGATCAGCGCCCGCATGTCGGCCCGCGCGCCCTCGACCGTGTCGGTCAGGCCAGGTGGGGCGTTGCGGTCCATCAGCGCCTTGCCGGCGATCAGCCGCATGTCGCGCGAGAGCGCCTCGGCGAACAGGGCGTCCACCGAGCCCTTGTGCACCGAGCCGAACACCAGGGCCGTGGTGGTGCCGTTGCGCAGCAGTTCGTCGACGAAGAAGCTCGCCGTCTCGCGGGCGTGCTGGGGGTCGGCGAAGGCCGCCTCGGCCGGGAAGGTGTGCTGCTCCAGCCAGTCGAGCAGCTGCGCGCCATGGGCGGCGATGATGTCGACCTGCGGGAAATGGATGTGGGTGTCGACGAAGCCCGGCGTGATCCAATGGCCGGTGAGGTCCTCGACCGGAACCTCGGCATGGTCGGCCGCCAGCGCCGCGTAGTCGCCGCACGCGACCACCCGTCCGTCGTCGACGACCAGCAGGCCGTCCTCGTGGAAGGCCACGGCCTCCCCGCTCTCCGTCGGATCCCCGGTCAGGTGGAGGATCGACGCCCTATACGCTTGCACGAAGCCCCTCGTCGTTGCTGGCCTGGGCGGCCTCCTGCCGCATCAAGAGGTCGGCCGCCACCGAAACGGCGATCACCTCGGGCGCCTTGCTCTTCAGCCCCGTAAGACCGATCGGGCAGGTCAGGCGGTTCAGCGCCAGCTCGGAAAAGCCGTCGTCGCGCAGCCGGTGCATGAACCGCGCCCGCTTGGTCTTCGACCCGATCAGGCCGAGATAGGAAAAGCCGCCGCCCGCCAGCCCGGCCGAGGCCAGGGCGTAGTCCAGGGCGTGGTCATGGGTCAGGACCAGGCCATAGGCCTGCGGCGTCGCGCCCATGGCCAGGGCCGCCAGTTCGGCCGGCTCGCGCACAGTGACGCCGGGGATTTCGGCCGCCTCGGGCCGGCTGTCGTACCAGAACAGCTTGAACGGCAGCGGCGCGAAGGCCCGGGCGATCGCCTGGCCCACATGGCCGGCGCCGAACAGCAGCAGCGGCCGGCGGGGCGCCTCGCTGCGCTCGACCAGCTCGTCGCCGAGGTCCGGGCGCGCGCCGCGCGCGGCGGCCGGCGCCCCGCCCAGGCGGACGGCCGGGGGATCGGCGTCCAGCGCCGCGATCGGGGCGATGGTCTTGGTCAGCAGGCCCGGATCGAAGCGGGTGCGCAGCTCGAACGGCTGGTCGGCGTCCATGCGCCGCGCGGCCTCGGTCAGCCAGTCGCGGCTGGCGGCCTCGACCCGCTCGATCATCAGCCGCACCCGGCCGCCGC
Source organism: Caulobacter sp. CCNWLW153 (assembly GCF_036889365.1). NCBI lineage: Bacteria > Pseudomonadati > Pseudomonadota > Alphaproteobacteria > Caulobacterales > Caulobacteraceae > Caulobacter > Caulobacter sp. CCNWLW153. The sequence goes on along the minus strand of NZ_JBAKFV010000003.1, from coordinate 9,013 downwards.
AGCACTGGGCCAGAAGCGGCCCCAGCGGATAGTCCTGGATGGCGAAGGCCGCCTGCGAGCCGGTCAGCATCCGCCGCGCCTGGCTGGTCGCCTGGTGCTCCAGGTTGCCGCCGCCGATCGTGCCAGACTGGCCGCCCTCCCAGACCACCATCTTGGTCCCGGCCTCGCGCGGGGCCGAGCCCTCGGTGGCGAGCACGGTGACCAGGGCGGCATGGTCGTCGGCGTCGAGCCGCGACAGGGCCGCGCGGGCCCAGTTCTTGTGGGACGCCAACAATCTAACCTCTCCCATAGGGAGAGGTTGAAGATTATCGCCCCCTCACGCATCACCCGCCCGCCTCCGCACGTCCTCGACCGCCATCAGCACCGCCTCCGGCGTCGCCGGCGCGTCGAGGTTCGGCATCACCCGATGATCCCCCACCGACGCCACCGCCCGGGTGATGGCGCTGAACACCGAGATCGCCAGCATCAGCGGCGGCTCGCCCACGGCCTTGGAGCGGTGGACGGTCGGCTCGGCGTTGCGGCCGGGCTCCCAGAGCTTGACGTTCAGCACGCGCGGCCGGTCGCCCGCCGTCGGGATCTTGTAGGTCGAGGGGGCATGGGTCTTCAGCACGCCCTTGGCGTCGTAGACCAGCTCTTCAGTCGTCAGCCAGCCCATGCCCTGGATGAAGCCGCCCTCCACCTGGCCAAGGTCGATGGCCGGGTTCAGCGAGCGGCCCACGTCGTGAAGGATGTCGGCGCGCAGCACCTTGGTCTCGCCGGTCAGGGTGTCGACCACCACCTCGCTGCAGGCCGCGCCATAGGCGAAGTAGTAGAACGGCCGCCCGCGATGGGTCTTGCGGTCGTAGGCGATCTTGGGCGTGGCATAGAAACCGGTCGCCGACAGCGAGATCCGCGCGAGATACGCCTGCCGGCAAAGGTCGGGGAAGCTCACCGTCTCGCCGCAGATCCTCACGCCATCGGGCGTGAAGGTCACCTGCGAAGGATCCACGCCCCACTTCTCGGCGGCGAAGGCCGTCAGGCGCCCCTTCAGCTTGCCCGCCGCGTCCAGCACCGCCATGCCGTTGAGGTCCGCTCCCGACGAGGCGGCCGTGGCCGAGGTGTTGGGCACCTTGTCGGTCGTGGTCGAGGTGATCTTCACGCGGTCGAGCGGAACCTGGAAGGCCTCGGCGGCCACCTGGGCGACCTTGATGTAGAGCCCCTGCCCCATCTCGGCGCCGCCATGGTTCAGCATGATCGAACCGTCGGCATAGATGTGGATCAGCGCGCCCGCCTGGTTCAGGTGCGTGGTCGTGAACGACACCCCGAACTTCACCGGCGTCAGGGCCAGGCCCTTCTTGAGAATGGGATTGGCCGCGTTGAAGGCGTCCACCGCCTTCTGCCGGGCCTCGTAGTCGCAGGACCTGGCCAGTTCCTCGATCAGCTGCGGCGCGACGTTGTCTTCCACCACCTGGTAGTAGGGGGTCAGGTTATGGCTGCCGCCATAGAGGTTGCGGCGGCGCACCTCCAGCGGGTCGAGCCCGGCCGCCTGCGCCACCGCGTCCATCACCCGCTCGATCGCCGCCATGCCCTGCGGGCCGCCGAAGCCCCGGAAGGCGGTGTTGGAGACGGTGTGGGTGCGCCAGCGGTGCGAGACGATCTCGACCGCCGGCAGGTAGTAGGCGTTGTCGGCGTGGAACATCGCCCGGTCGTTGATGGCCGGCGACAGGTCCGTCGTCGCCCCGCAGCGCGAGGCCAGTTCCAGCCGGATCCCTTCCAGCCGTCCCTCGGCGTCGAAGCCGACGTCGTAACCGACCTCGAAGTCATGCCGCTTGCCGGTCATGACCATGTCCTCGTCGCGGTCAGGCCGGCACTTGGCCGGGCGGCCGGTCTTGACCGCCACCAGGGCGGCGGCCGCCGCGAACAGCGAGGCCTGCGTCTCCTTGCCGCCGAAGCCGCCGCCCATGCGGCGCACCTCCACGGTCACCGCGTGGTCGGGCCGGCCCAGCACCCGGGCGATCAGGTGCTGCACCTCGGTCGGGTGCTGGGTCGAGCACCAGACGTGGACGTCGCCCTCCTCGCGCGGCGTGGCCAGCGAGGCCTGGCCCTCGAGATAGAAGTGGTCCTGGCCGCCGATCGAGAACTTGCCCTGGATGCGGTGGGGCGCGGCCTCCAGCGCGGCGGCCGCGTCGCCGCGCGCCATGCGCTGGCTGGCCTCGATCTTCAGGTCCAGCGCCTGGGCCTGTTCGATGGTGATCGCCGCCGGCAGGTCCTCGTACTCGACCACGGCCTTGGCGGCGGCGGCGCGGGCGGCGGCGATCGAGGCAGCGGCCACCGCGAACAGGCTCTGGCCCACGCAATAGACCTCGCCTTGCGCGAACAGCCTGTCGTCGTGGATCACCGGACTGACGTCGTTCTCGCCGGGAATGTCCTCGGCGGTCAGCACTCGCACCACCCCGGGCGAGGCGCGCACGGCGGAAAGGTCCATCGACACGATCCGCGCATGGGCCCGCGTGCTCATGCCCAGGTGCACGTGCAGCATCCCCGCCGGCTCCGGCAGGTCGTCGACATAGATCGCCGTCCCGGTCACGTGGCGCAGGGCGCTGTCGTGCGCGACCGAGGCGTGCACGCCCTGGAACGGCGTCACCTTCTTTTCGACCTTGGGGGAAGCGCCGGAGTCAGCCATGGGCCGCCTCCGCCAGCACGCTGGTCGCCACGCCCGGCTCGGCGCTCTCGATGAAGGCCCGGATCAGCAGGTTGCGCGCTGTCGTGGCGCGATAGCCGGCCGAGGCCCGCATGTCCGACAGCGGCGTGTAGTCCTCGTCCAGCTTCGCGGCAGCCTCCTCGACCGCCTCGCGCGTCCAGGGCGAGCCGAGCAGCGCCGCCTCGCAGGCGTCGGCGCGCCTGGGCGTGCCGGCCATGCCGCCGAAGGCCACGCGCGCCTCGATCACCACCCCGTCGACCACGGTGACGGCGAAGGCGGCGCAGACGGCCGAGATGTCCTGGTCGAAGCGCTTGGACAGCTTGTAGACCTTGAAGATCTGGCCCGCCGGTCCGCGCGGCACGATCACCGCCTCGACGAACTCGCCCGGCTGGCGGTCCTGCTTGCCGTAGGCGATGAAGAAGTCCTCCAGCGGGATCTCGCGGACCTGCTCGCCCCGGCGCAGCACCAGCCGCGCGCCCAGCGCGATCAGGGCCGGCGGCATGTCGCCGATCGGCGAGCCGTTGGCGATGTTGCCGCCGATCGTGCCGCTGTTGCGCACCTGGGTCGAGCCGAGGCGGCGCATCATGTCGGAAAGGCCCGGATAGCGGGCGCTCAGGGTCTCGATGGCCTCGACATAGCGCACGCCCGCGCCGATCCGCAGGGCGTCGCCCACCCGGCCGATGGTCTTGAGTTCCGGCACGCGGCCGATGTCGATCAGGGTCTGCGGCGGCTTCCTCAGCTTGGTCACCCACAGGCCGACGTCCGTGGCCCCGGCCACGAAGGCCGCGTCGGGATTGGCCTCGGCGGCGGCGGCCAGCTCGGCCAGGCTGCGCGGGGCCAGCCAGCGGCGGGTGACGCCGCGCACCGGATCCTCGTGGGCCAGGGTCAGCATGGCCTGGCGCTGGATCGCCTTCAGCGGCGCGGCCACGTCGGGCGCGGGCTCGCGCACCACCTCGCGGGCGGCGTCCAGGATCGGGCCATAGCCGGTGCAGCGGCAGAGGTTGCCCGCCAGCACGTCCTCGACCGGCGCACCCGCCCCGCAGGCCCCGACCGCCCGGCCGTACAGCGACATGACGATGCCCGGCGTGCAGAAGCCGCACTGCGAGCCGTGCCTGTCGATCATCGCTTGCTGCACCGGATGCGGCTTGCCCCCGCATCCCGCCACGGTCTGGGTCGCCAGGCTCTCGACGGTCATCACCGCCTTGCCGTCCAGCATCGGCAGCAGCTGGATGCAGGCGTTGACCGCTCGCCAGTTCACCGGATCCAGGTCGTCGCCCGTGGTCAGCTCGCCCACCAGCACGGTGCACGAGCCGCAGTCGCCCTCGGCGCAGCCTTCCTTGGTCCCGGTCCGCCGCAGCGGCCCGCGCAGGTGCTCCAGCAGCGTGGTCGTCGGATCGACGCCCGCCGCCTCCCGCACCTCGCCGTCCAGCAGGAAACGGATGGTCCCGCCCATCTCAGCTGCCTCGATAGGTGGAATAGCCGAACGGCGACACCAGCAGCGGCACGTGGTGGTGCTGGCCCGCGTCGGCCACGGAAAAATCGATGGTCACCACGTCGAGGAACGGCGGGTCCGAGACCTTGGCCCCGCTGGCGGCGAAATAGGCGGCGACCTCGAATTCCAGGCGATAGCCGCCGACCTCCAGGGCCTCGCCCTCGACCAGCCGCGCGCGGCCGTCGGCGTCGGTGGCGGTCGCCTTCAGCAGCACCGGCGGACCTTCGATCCGGCGGAAGATGCGCACCGCCACGCCCGCGGCCGGGCGGCCGGCGGCGGTGTCGAGGATATGGGTCGTCAGGCCGCTCATCGCTCTTGCTTCCTCGCGCCCTGCGGTGTGGTGATCATCATACGCTCTTTCGCCTTCCCCCGAAGGCTGGAACCGCCCGCGCGGGCTGTCCAGCGTCGCCACGCCGCACCGGCCTCGCGACGCCTTCGCACGGCCGGTTCGCCCAGCCACGCGGCGCCCCGCGCCCGCCGATTGAGCGTATATAAGTCTTTTATTACTTACCAGCGCTCGACCCCAGGTCGTCCACGCGCCCCCGACCGCAGCGCCAAGGCCGCAGAATCGCAAAAAATGGGCCCCGGACGCTGCGTAAGGTTGGAAAAGCGCGGCCAACCCCGGTAGCTACACGCCCAGACGGACCGCGAGCGTTCCCTCCCCCGAGACGAGCGCGAAAAGACGGCCCGCTTTCACAGCGCTGCGCAGAACACCCGCGAAGGATCGACGATGGACGAGGATTTCCGTAAAGCCGCCCTGGACTACCACCGGCTGCCGCGGCCCGGAAAACTGCAGATCGAGGCCACCAAGCGGATGGCCACCCAGCGCGACCTCGCCCTGGCCTACTCCCCCGGCGTCGCCGCCCCCTGCGTGGCCATCGCCGAGGATCCGGACCTGGCCCGCGACTACACCGCCCGCGGCAACCTGGTGGCCGTGATCTCCAACGGCACCGCCGTGCTGGGCCTGGGCGACATCGGTCCGCTGGCCTCCAAGCCGGTGATGGAAGGCAAGGCCGTCCTCTTCAAGAAGTTCGCCGGCATCGACGTCTTCGACATCGAGGTCGACGCCAAGGATCCCGACCGCTTCATCGAGGTGGTGGCCGCGCTCGAACCCACCTTCGGCGGCATCAACCTGGAAGACATCAAGGCCCCTGAGTGCTTCGTCATCGAGCGCGCCCTGCGCGAGCGGATGAACATCCCGGTCTTCCACGACGACCAGCACGGCACCGCCATCGTCTGCGCCGCCGCCGTCCGCAACGCCCTGCTCGTCCAGGGCAAGCAGCTGAAGGACGTCAAGCTGGTGACCTCGGGCGCCGGCGCCGCCGCGCTCGCCTGCGTCGACCTGCTGGTCTCGATGGGCCTGCCGGTCGAGAACGTCACCCTCACCGACATCAAGGGCGTGGTCCACGCCGGCCGTGATCCGGACATGCCCGAGAACATGGCCCGCTACGCCCGTCCGACCGACGCGCGCACCCTGCCCGACGTGCTGCCCGGCGCCGACATCTTCCTGGGCCTGTCGGCCCCGCGCGTCTTCAAGCCCGAATGGCTGCCGCTGCTGGCTGAAAAGCCGCTGATCCTGGCCATGGCCAACCCGGATCCGGAAATCCTGCCCGAACTGGTGCAGGCCGCGCGGCCCGACGCCATCATGGCCACCGGCCGCAGCGACTATCCCAACCAGGTCAACAACGTCCTCTGCTTCCCGTTCATCTTCCGCGGCGCGCTCGACGTCGGCGCCTCGGAGATCAACGAAGCGATGAAGGTGGCGGCCGTCGAGGCCATCGCCGAGCTCGCCCGCGCCGAGGCCAGCGAAGTCGTCGCGTCGGCCTACGGCGGCGCCGCGCCGATGTTCGGCGCCCAGTACATCATCCCCAAGCCGTTCGATCCGCGCCTGATCCTGCAGATCGCCCCGGCCGTGGCCCGTGCGGCCATGGACACGGGCGTGGCCACGCGCCCGATCGCCGACTTCGACGCCTACCGCGCCGAGCTCGAGCTGTTCGTCTACCGCTCGGGCCAGCTGATGCGCCCGGTGTTCGAGCGCGCTCGCAAGGCCACCAAGGCCGCCAAGGTCCGCGTCGCCTACGCCGAGGCCGAGGATGAACGCGTCCTGCGCGCCGTGCAGACCGTGGTCGACGACGGCCTGGCCGCGCCGGTGCTGATCGGCCGCCGCGACGTCATCAAGGCCAAGGTCGCCGAGATGGGCCTGCGGCTGGATCTGGGCGGCTCGGTCGAGATCCTCGACCCGCTGGCCGACCACGCGGTGTTCGAGCCGATCGTCGGCCAGTACCAGAACCTCGTCGGCCGCCGCGGCGTGCCGCCCCTGGCCGCCAAGCGCCGCGTCGAGGGCCGCCGCACCGTCGCCGCCTCGATGCTGCTGCAGACCGGCCAGGTCGACGCGGCCCTGGTGGGCGGCAGCGGCGACTGGTGGCAGCACATGACCTACGTGCTGCCGATCATCCCCAAGCGCGAGAACGTCGGCCGGGTCTACGCCATGTCGTCGCTGATCCTCGACAACGGCACGCTGTTCTTCTGCGACACCCACGTCAATGTCGAGCCGACCGCCGAGCAGATCGCCGAGATGACCCTGCTGGCGGCCGAGTCGGTGCGTCGCTTCGGCCTGACGCCGAAAGCCGCGCTGCTCTCGCACTCCTCGTTCGGGGCCAGCAACTCGCCGACCGCCCGCAAGATGCGCGAGGCCCTGTCGATGGTGCGGGCCGCCGCGCCGGAGCTCGAGGTCGACGGCGAGATGCACGCCGACGCCGCCCTCTCCCAGGCCCTGCGCGATCGCCTGGTCGGCGACAGCACCCTGAAAGGCTCGGCCAACCTCCTGGTCATGCCGACCCTGGACGCGGCCAATATCAGCCTGACCCTGCTGACGGCCGCCACCGAGGCCCTGCTGGTCGGTCCGATCCTGCTGGGCATGAGCCGGCCGGTGCACGTGCTCACGCCCAGCGTCACCGCCCGCGGCATCGTCAACATGACGGCTCTCGCCGTGAACCAGGCCGCCGCCGAGCGCGCCGCGGCGCAAGGCCTCTGATCGACCAGCACAGGCTGTGACCTGGTCAGCCCTTCCCGCGGGATGGATGAACAGGTCACAGCCGGCGTTCGACGCTCCGAGCTGAACATGTAAGCTCGAAGACATTTCCGGCGGCGGGCTGCGAGCGCCCCTTCGCCGGCGTCGCTTTTCCAGAACGAGCCCCGCCGTGCCGCCCGAAGCCGCCGACCTCACCCCCGAACTGGAAATCCTGGATGCCTTCCTGTCGTCGGAGGAGGTCCCGGAACAGGCCCTGTTGCTAAGCGAGCTCGACGGCTTCCTGACGGGCCTCGCGGCGGGGCCTGAGCTGGTCATGCCGGCTGAGTGGCTGCCGCATGTCTGGGGAGGCCGCGAGCCGAACTTTCGCGACGAGCTTGAGGCCCAGAAGGTACTCGGGGCCATCATGCATCGTTACAACGACATCGAGCGGCGGCTGGAGAGCCGCGCGCTTGAACCGATCCTGCTCGAAACCGAGGCGGGGGAGGTGCTGGCCTCGGATTGGGCCGACGGTTTCCTCCTGGCCGTCAGCCTGCGCTACGCGGCCTGGGATAAGCTCACGAGCTCCGAGACCGACGGGCATCTGCTGACGCCGCTCCTGGCCCTGTCGGCCGACGAGGACGGTCAACCGCTCGCGGACCTGCCCGCCGACCTTCAGGAAGAACTCGTCGCCAACGCCGGCGAATTCCTGCCGCAGACCGTCCTGGAAATCCACGCCTTCTGGCGGCGCGCCGGGTCTGGACGCCCTGGGGCCAAGACCGGGCGAAACGAGGCCTGCCCCTGCGGTTCGGGGCGCAAGTACAAGAAGTGCTGCGGCGCCTGTTGACCCGACCGGACCGTAATGAACGCGAAAAGGCCCCGCCGGAGCCTCCAGCCATCGCGAGATGACGGAGGCCCCAGCGGGGCCTTCTTGCATTCAGGCTTCAAGCGTCGACCGCGTGGATCGACGCCGATCGAAGCTTAGAGGATGCGCAGGTTGCCGGCCGAGGTCTTGCCCGAGCGGCGGTCCTGCTCGAGTTCGTAGCCGACTTGCTGGCCTTCGTTCAGGCCGCGCAGGCCGGCGCGCTCGACGGCCGAGATGTGCACGAAGATGTCGCCGCCGCCGTTGTCCGGCTGGATGAAGCCGAAGCCCTTGGTGCTGTTGAACCACTTCACGACGCCCGTGCCGGCTTCGCCGGTGCCGCCACCGCCGCCGCCACCACCGTAGCCGCCGCCGCGCGGGGCGTCGAAGCTGCGTTGCGGACGACGCGGAGCGCCGCCGGCCGGAGCGGCGCCGTGACCGGTCACACGCAGGTTGCCGGCCGAGGTCTTGCCCGAGCGGCGGTCCTCTTCCAGCTCATAAGCCACTTGATCGCCTTCGTTCAGACCCGACAGGCCCGAACGTTCAACCGCGGCGATGTGGACGAACACGTCCTGGCCGCCGTCCTCGGGCTGAATGAAGCCAAAGCCCTTGGCCGGGTTGAACCACTTAACGACACCGTTCGCCATCTTATCCTCAAAACCTCAATCGACGGGCCAATTGCCGGCCCGCGTCCTTCCACAGCAACTCATGACGCAAAACTGCGGCACGCGCTATGGCCTTTGCACGGAGAATATCGACGGGAAGCGGCTGCTGGCCATAAAAATTCGCGCGCGAAGGCCCGCCTGTCGCCAAAATACCACTATGAGTGGTAAATGCGGGCGTGAAAAAAGGCCGATACGGACCGTATCGACCTTGCATGCGCCTGCGGAAAGTATGGGTGCGGGGACAGGATTTGAACCTGTGACCTTCAGGTTATGAGCCTGACGAGCTACCGGGCTGCTCCACCCCGCG